>JAEYNO010000314.1 GCA_023412515.1 Actinomycetes bacterium | reverse complement strand
GTGCGCGAGCTCTCCCCCGCCGACCCCGCCGGGCCCGGCGGCGGGCCACGCCGAGGGCACGCGGTCGGGCGACGCGTCGAGCACCTCGACCGCGTCGGCGCGCCAGAACTTCGCGTCGGGCGCGGCGTCGGTGAGCCGTGCCCGGACGCGCTCGCCCGGCAGCGTGTGACGCACGAACATCACGCGCCCGTCGTGCCGGGCCACGCAGTGCCCGCCGTGGGCCACGGGCCCGATCTCGAGGTCGACGGTCGCGCCGGGGGTGTCAGTAGCCACGCGGCACGGTACCCCGGACGGGGTCCTCGAGCCCCGTCTGCCCCTCGCTCGACGCGAGCTGCCACGGCACGGACGCCACGACCACGCCGGGGGTGAACAGCAGGCGGCTCTTGAGCCGCAGCGCGCTCTGGTTGTGCAGCAGCTGCTCCCACCAGTGCCCCACGACGTACTCGGGGATGTACACGACGACGAGGTCGCGCGGGCTCTCGCGGCGGATCGAGCGCACGTAGGTCAGCACCGGGCGCGTGATCTCGCGGAACGGCGAGTCCAGGACGCGCAGCGGCACGGGCAGGTCGGCCGCGTCCCACTGCGCGCGCAGCGCGGCGACGTCGTCGGCGTCGACCCCGACCGTGACGGCCTCGAGCACGTTCGGCCGCGACGCGCGGGCGTACGCCAGCGCGCGCATGGTCGGGCGGTGCAGGTGCGACACCAGCACGACCGCGTGCACACGGCTCGGCAGCGCGCGGGCCGCCTGCTCGTCGTCGGCCAGCGCGAGCTCGGCGCGCACGCGGCGGTAGTGCTCGTGCACCCCCTGCATCGCGACGAACACCAGGGCCATCGCGAGGATCGCGATCCACGCGCCGTGCGTGAACTTCGTGAGCAGGACGATGACGAGCACGGTGGCCGTCATGCCCAGGCCGATCGTGTTGATGACGCGCGAGCGGCGCATGCGCGCCCGCGCGCGCGGCTCCGGCTGGGTGCGCAGCTCGCGGGTCCAGTGCCTGACCATGCCCAGCTGCGACAGCGTGAACGACACGAACACGCCGACGATGTACAGCTGGATGAGCCGCGTGACCTGCGCGTCGAACGCCCAGATGAGCGCGATCGCGGCGGCGGCGAGCGTGAGGATGCCGTTGGAGAACGCGAGGCGGTCGCCGCGCGTGTGCAGCTGGCGCGGCAGGTAGCCGTCCTTGGCGAGGATCGAGCCGAGCACGGGGAACCCGTTGAACGCGGTGTTCGCGGCGAGCACGAGGATCAGGCCCGTCACCACCGACACGACGACGAACAGCACGTCGACGCCCGAGAAGACCGACGCCGCGAGCTGGCTGATGACGGGGTGCTGCTCGTACGCGTCGCCCACCGGCACGCCGTCGCGCAGGAGCTGCGTCGCGGGGTCGTCGACGAACTTCACGCCCGTGGCCTGCGCGAGCAGCAGGATCGACAGGATCATCGCGATCGAGATCGACCCCAGCAGGAGCAGCGTGGTCGCGGCGTTGCGCGACTTGGGCTTCTTGAAGGCCGGCACGCCGTTGCTGATGGCCTCGACGCCCGTCAGCGCGGCGCAGCCCGACGCGAACGCGCGCAGCACCAGGAACCCGCCGGCGAGCCCCATGAGCCCCTGGTCGAAACCGGGCTCCGACGCCACGCCGAAGCCCGCGCTCTCGGCGGCGGGCAGCGTGCCCGTGAAGTAGCGGACCGCCCCGACCACGGCGATCGACCCCATGGCGGCCATGAACAGGTACACGGGGATCGCGAACGCCGTCCCCGACTCCTTGACGCCGCGCAGGTTCACGAGCGTCAGCGCGACGACCAGCCCGATCGCGAACGTCGTCTCGTGCCCGCGCAGCGCGGGGATCGCCGTGGCCGCGTACTGCGCGCCCGACGAGATCGACACGGCGACCGTCAGCACGTAGTCGACGAGCAGCGCGCTCGCGACCGTGACGCCCGCGCGCGGCCCGAGGTTGACGGACGCGACCTCGTAGTCGCCGCCGCCCGAGGGGTAGGCGTGCACGTTCTGCCGGTACGACGCGACGACCGTGAGCAGCACGAGCGCGACCGCGATGCCGACCCACGGCGAGATGGTCAGCGCCGTGAGCCCGGCGAGCGACAGCGTCAGCAGGATCTCGTCGGGCGCGTAGGCCACGGACGAGAGCGCGTCGGACGCGAAGACGGGCAGCGCGATGCGCTTGGGCAGGAGGGTGTGGCCCAACCGGTCGCTGCGGACCGGCCGGCCGAGCACGAGCCGTTTGGCGGCGTCTGCGAGGTCCGACACGAGCAGCGATCGTATGCCCGCGGGGGCACCGGCACACAGGCCCCGCGCGGGACCCGCCGCGACGGGCGCGCGAGGGCGCCCGCGGGGTATAGCGTGACCGGCTGTGCACTTCGTCATCATGGGATGCGGGCGCGTGGGGGCGACGCTCGCGCAGTCCCTGGAGGCCCGCGGCCACTCGGTCGCGGTGATCGACCAGAACCCCGACGCGTTCCGCCGGCTCGACGCCGACTTCCAGGGCAACAAGGTCACGGGCCTCGGCTTCGACCGCGACACCCTGCGCACGGCCGGCATCGAGGACACGTACGCGTTCGCCGCGGTGTCCGACGGCGACAACTCCAACATCCTCGCGGCCCGCGTGGTGCGCGAGACGTTCGGCGTCGAGAACGTCGTCGCCCGCATCTACGACCCGCACCGCGCCGAGATCTACCAGCGTCTGGGCATCCCGACGGTCGCGACCGTGCGCTGGACCTCCGACCAGGTGCTGCGCCGCATGCTGCCGATGGGCACGACCGACGAGTACCGCGACGCCTCGGGGCAGATCCAGCTCGCGCAGGTCGACGTGCACGCCGGCTGGGTGGGACGCCCGCTGCGTGCGCTGGAGGAGGCCAGCGGGGCGCGCGTCGCGTACCTCACGCGCTACGGCGACGGCGTCCTGCCGAGCGCCGGTTCCGTCCTGCAGGAGAGCGACACCGTGCACCTGCTGCTGCGCGTCGAGGACGCGCCGGCCGTGGAGCGTGTGCTCACCTCGCCCCCGAAGGTGGAGTCATGAGGGTCGTCATCGCCGGCGCCGGGTCGGTCGGCCGGTCCATCGCGCGCGAGCTGCTCGCGCACGACCACGAGGTCACGCTGATCGACCGGCAGCCGTCGGCGATGCGCGTCGCGCAGGTCGCCGAGGCGGACTGGCTGCTGGCCGACGCGTGCGAGCTGCCGACGTTGCGCGAGGTCCGCGCCGACGAGTGCGACGTCATGGTCGCCGCGACGGGCGACGACAAGGCGAACCTCGTGGTGTCGCTGCTCGCGAAGACGGAGTTCGGCGTGCCGCGCACGGTCGCGCGCGTCAACAACCCGAAGAACGAGTGGATGTTCGACGACGCGTGGGGCGTCGACGTGGCCGTGTCGACGCCGCGCATCATGACGGCGATGGTCGAGGAGGCCGTGGCCGTCGGCGACCTCGTGCGGATCTTCACGTTCCACCAGTCGAAGGCGGACATCCTCGAGCTCACGCTGCCGGAGGGCTCGCCCCTGGCCGGGGTGCGCGTCGGTCAGGTGGTGTGGCCCGCGGACACGGTGCTCGCGTGCATCGTCCGCGACGCGCGCCCGCTGGCGCCGAGCCCCGACGACACGCTCGAGGGCCGCGACGAGCTGCTGTTCGTCACGGGGCACGAGGCGGACGAGCAGGCGCTCGAGCGCCTGCTGACCCGCGGACCAGCATCCAGCTGAGCCACAGCGTCAGGGCGGTCAGCGGCAGGCCCATCGCGAGCTTCGCCGTACCCAGCCACACGACCTGTCCGGCGAGGAACAGCGGGAGCTGCACGATCAGGCGCACCCCGAACATCGCCACCCAGGGCCAGGTCGCGAGCGCGTAGCGACGGCGCAGCGCGGGGTCTGCGCGCCACTCGACCGCGCCGGACCACGTGCCGCCCGCGAGCGGGCCGCGGTTGCTGAACATCCCCACCACGAGCCCGACGAGCGGCCACCCGACGACGATCGTCGCGAGCGTGCCCACGAGGTAGGCGGCGTTGACGATGAGGCCGTACGCGAAGTAGTCGCCCGCGTCACCGGTGCGCCACGCCCAGATGACGCCGACGCCCACGCCGAGCACGCCCGAGAACGCCTGCGTCACGGGCGTGCGCTGCACGAGACGCGCCACGACCGCGAGCGCCGCCGCCGCGGCGGCGGAGATCAGGGCGGGCTGCAGGCGCTGGCCCGACGCGATGTAGACCACGACGAACAGCAGCCCGGGCGCCACCGCCTCGACCATGCCCCGCACGCCGCCGAGGGCGTCGACGGCCGAGAACTGCTCGGCCGTGAGCGACCGCAGGCCGCGCGCGCCACCCTCCTCGGGCGGCACGACGTCGTCGACCGCGTCGAGGACCACCGGCTCGTCGTCGCGGGCGTCGTCGCGCGGTGCGGTCATCGGGTCACTCCCCCGGTCGGGCGCGCAGCTCGTAGCGCGGGTTGAAGATCGTGCGGCGGCCGTCGACGAGGCACACCATGCCGTCGACCTTGAGCCGCCGGCCGGGCTCGATCCCCGCGATGCTCCGCCGGCCGAGCCACACGAGGTCGAGCGTGCCCGAGCCGTCGTACAGCTCGGCCTCGAGCGCCGGCACGCCCTCGCGCGGGCGCAGCGTGACGGAGCGCAGCACGCCGGACACCGAGGCGCGGGCGCGGTGCGGCAGCGCGTCGACCGGGCAGCACCCGGGCACGCTCACCGCGTCGGCGCGCTCCTCGTCGGCCTCGATCTCGGCCTGCGAGGCGAGGACCTTGCGCACGCGGTCGCGCAGCGTGGTCATCCGATCTCCGTGATCTCGGGCCCGCGCTCGGGCGGCGCGAGGCGGGGCGCGG
>JAEYNO010000191.1 GCA_023412515.1 Actinomycetes bacterium | reverse complement strand
CCCCGGCGCGCTCGACCTCGTCGTCTGACCCCGGAGGACCCGTTGAGCATCGACACGTCGTACGCGCAGGGCAGCAACGTGCCCGTCGGCGGCTCCGGCTCGTCCGGCGCGAGCGAGCCCGTCGACCGGACGTCGCTGGACAAGCAGGCGTTCCTCAAGCTCCTGGTCGCGCAGATGCGCTACCAGGACCCGACCAGCCCGATGGACACCACGCAGCTGATGGCGCAGACCACGCAGCTCAACACGATGGAGCGTCTCGTCGAGCTGTCGGACACCCAGCGCGAGGCGTTCGCGCTGCAGATGCGGTCGTCCGCCGCCGCCCTCGTCGGTCGCGAGGTCACGTGGAAGGACTCCGAGACCACGACGCGCACGGGCGTCGTCACGGCCGTGTCCTACGCGGGCGCGGTCCCGACCGTGCGCGTCGGGGACACCGACGTGCCGCTCGACGCGGTCGCCGCCGTCACGGCCGTCACGCCCTCCACGACCACCCCGCCGACCACCCCCGCCGCCTGACGCGGACCACCGAAAGGAACTCCCATGCTCCGCTCGCTCTTCTCCGGCATCAGCGGTCTGCGCAGCCACCAGACCATGCTCGACGTCACGGGCAACAACATCGCCAACGTCAACACGACCGGCTACAAGTCCTCGCAGGTGGTGTTCCAGGACACGCTCAGCCAGGTCCTCACCAACGCGGGCGGCCCGCAGGCCGGCGTCGGCGGCACCAACCCCGCGCAGGTCGGCCTCGGCGTGCAGGTCGCGGGCATCACGACGAGCTTCACGCAGGGTGCGTCGCAGACCACCGGCCGCAGCACGGACATGATGATCCAGGGCGACGGGTTCTTCGTGGTCCGCAAGGGCGCCGAGACGTACTACACGCGCGCCGGCGCCTTCGACTTCGACACCACGGGCCAGATGGTGCTGCCGGGCGAGGGCGCGCTCGTGCAGGGCTGGGCCGCCGTCAACGGCGTCGTCGACACCAACAGCCCGCTCGTCGACCTCAAGGTCCCGGCCGGCACCACGATGGGCGCGGTCGCGACGACGACGGCGGACACGCTCGGCAACCTGGACTCCTCGGCGGCGGTCGGCACGACCAAGAACCTGCCGATGAAGGTGTACGACGCGATCGGCACCGAGCGCACGCTCACGGTGACGTTCACGAAGGAGGCCGCGGGCTGGACCGTCGCCGCCGGCGACGGCGCGGCGACGGTCGCCGCGCAGCCCGTGACGTTCACCGCGGCCGGGACGCTCGCCACGCCGACCGCGCTCACCGTCGGCGGCGTCGCGCTGGACCTGTCGAAGGTCACGGGCTACGCGGGGCTCGACACGATCGCGGCGGGCACGCCGAACGGCCAGGCCGCCGGCACGCTGCTGTCGTTCGGCCTCGGCGCCGACGGCACCATCACCGGCACGTTCAGCAACGGCCTCAAGCAGGTCATCGGCCGCATCGCGATGGGGTCGTTCACCAACCCGGGCGGCCTGGAGAAGGCCGGCGGGTCGCTGTTCCGCACGTCGGTGAACTCGGGCGAGCCCATGATCGGCACGGCCGGCACGGGCGGGCGCGGC
The DNA here is from genome assembly GCA_023412515.1 of Actinomycetes bacterium. Classification (GTDB taxonomy): domain Bacteria; phylum Actinomycetota; class Actinomycetes; order Actinomycetales; family Cellulomonadaceae; genus Cellulomonas. The sequence continues at coordinate 4,715 of JAEYNO010000191.1, read as the reverse complement.
GCGCTCGCGGGCGGTCGGCTCGAGATGTCGAACGTCGACCTGTCGAGCGAGTTCACCAGCCTGATCATCGCGCAGCGCGGTTTCCAGGCGAACTCGCGCATCATCACGACCTCCGACGAGGTGCTCAACGAGCTGGTCAACCTCAAGCGCTGACGATGCAGGGGATCACCGCGATCGCGGCGCGCATGGCGCAGCTCCGCGAGCTCGTCGAGCCCACGCCGACCCCGACCGTCGCGTCGGGGTCGGCGACCGGCTCGACCACGACGGCCACGGCGTTCGCCGACACGCTCGCGCGTGCGGTCGCGACGTACCAGGTGCCGGGCGTCGCGTCGGCGACGACGGTCGACACGTCGCCGTCGTCGGTGCGCCGCGTCAACGGCGACATGCTGCCCAACGGCCTCGCGGCGCACCAGAACGGCCGCGTGCCGGACGCCGCGCTGACCCCGGTGGGGGACACCGGGCACCGCCTGTGGCAGCCCGCCGCGCAGCAGCTCACGCGCCTGATCGACGACGCGCGCGCCCAGGGCGTGACGATCGGCATCACGGACTCGTACCGCACGTACGACACGCAGGTCGACCTCGTGCGCCGCAAGGGCCTGTACTCGCAGGGCGGCCTCGCCGCGGCGCCCGGCACGTCGGACCACGGCTGGGGGCTCGCGGTGGACCTGCGGCTCGACGACCGCGCGCAGGCGTGGATGCGGGCCAACGCCGAGCGGTACGGCTTCGCGGAGGACACGCCGCGCGAGCCGTGGCACTGGGCGTACCAGACATGACGCGCCGCACCGGGTGAGGTCCGACGCCTCAGCCGCACGCACGCCCTGCCGATGAGCAGGACGTGCCCCACGGACGGGGCGCACGCGGTGCCGGGCGCCTCGCCCGGAGCCGCCGCACCAGCAGTGACCAGGGACGGGATGTGCCGTGATCGTCGTGACGCGACTCAACGGGGGCAGGTTCGGGGTGAACCCCGACCTGGTCCAGCGGGTGGACAGTGCGCCCGACACCATCCTCACGCTCGTCGACGGCACCAAGCTCATCGTGCAGGAGTCCCTCGAGCAGATCGTCGCGCTCATCCACGAGCAGCGCGCGTCGCTGCTGGCGCGTGCGCGCGACCTCGAGCGGCTCGGCCCCGTGGGCACCGTGCCGGACCTCGACGACGACACCGGTGACGACCCGCCGCCGCCCGTCCCGCTGCGACCGAGGAGCCGCTGATGGACCCCGCGGGCATCGTCGGCATCCTGTTCGCGTTCGGCGCGATCTACACGGCCCTCACGCTCGAGGGCGCCGACCCCATGTCGATCCTGCTGCCGGCGCCGCTCATCCTCGTGTGGGGCGGCACGCTGGGCGTCGGCCTGGCCGGGCACACGCTCAAGGACGCGAAGGCCGCGTTCGCGGCCGTGCCGCGCGCGATGCGGGCCAAGGCGCCGCAGCCGGGCGCGAACGTCGACGTCGTCGTCAAGCTCGCCGAGCGCGCGCGCCGCGAGGGCCTGCTGGCGCTCGAGGACGACGCGCGCCAGGTCGAGGACCCGTTCCTGCGCGAGGGGCTGCAGGCCGCGATCGACGGCACCGACCCCGAGGACCTGCGGCTCATCCTCGAGGACCGGATCGCGACCAAGCGCGCGACCGACCGCGTCGCGTCCAAGTACTTCGTCGACATGGGCGGCTACGCGCCGACCATCGGCATCATCGGCACGGTCATCTCGCTCGTGCACGTGCTCGAGAACCTGTCGGACCCGTCGTCGCTGGGGCACTCGATCGCCGCCGCGTTCGTCGCGACCCTGTGGGGCATCCTCTCGGCGAACGTCGTGTGGCTCCCGATCGGCAACCGCATCCGGCGGATCTCCGACCTCGAGTGCCAGCAGATGGAGATCACGCTCGAGGGCCTGCTCGCGGTGCAGGCGGGCGCCAACCCGCGCCTGGTCGGCGAGCGGCTGCGCAGCCTCGTGCCCGGCGGCGGCGACAAGCCCGACGCCCGGACGGAGGCGGCGTGAGCGCCGTCGGCGGCCGGCGGCGCCGGCGCGAGGAGCCCGAGGAGCACGTCAACCACGAGCGCTGGCTCGTGAGCTACTCCGACATGATCACGGTGCTCATGGCGCTGTTCATCGTGCTGTTCGCCATCAGCCAGGTCGACCAGGAGAAGTACCTCGCGCTGAGCAGGTCGCTCGCCGCCGGCTTCGGCAACGGCGACGTGCAGGTCTCGTCGACGGTCTTCGACGGCGGTGACGGCGTGCTCGACGGCCAGGCGCCGCAGGACCAGCACGCGCAGGGTGCGGGCACCGCCGGCATGGTGAGCGCCGACCAGGGCCTCGCGGAGGTCGGGCAGATCCCGACGCCCGAGCCGGTCGACCCGCAGCTGCTGGCCGCCGCGCAGGCCGAGGCGTCGCACCTCGAGCAGGTGCGCGAGGCGCTGCGGCAGGGCCTGATCGCGCAGGGCCTGGACAAGACGGTGCAGTTCCGCATCGACGAGCGCGGCCTGATCCTCGGTCTGATCGCCGACGACGTGTTCTTCGCGCCCGCGAGCGCCGAGCTGACGCCCACCGCGCTGCAGGTGCTGGACGTCGCGGCGCCGACGCTCGTCGCGCTGCAGGAGCAGATCGCGATCGAGGGGCACGCGAACGTGCTCCCGGTGTCGGGGCGCTACCCGACCAACTGGGAGCTGTCCGCCGACCGCGCGACCCGGGTGCTGCGGCACCTCGTGGAGAAGGACGGGCTCGCCCCCGGCCGCATCTCCGCGGTGGGGTTCGGCGACGCCCGCCCGGTCGCGCAGGGCATGGACGAGGCGTCCCTGGCGGCCAACCGCCGCGTCGACCTCGTCGTGCTGTCCGACGCGCCCGAGAACGTGCGCGAGCTCGTGCCGACCGTGACGCACGAGTGACCCGGCGACCCGAGACGGAGGTGTGACATGCCAGTCGAGCAGCGTGTGGTGTCCCGGCAGAAGATCGGGGGAGGGGGTGGTGCGTCCGCACCCGCCCCGGCCCCGGCGGCCGAGCCCGTGGCCGAGAAGAAGTCGCGGCGCGGTCTGATGATCGTCGTGGCGGCGGTCGTGGTGCTGCTGATCGGCGGCGCCGCGGCGTACTTCCTGCTGCTGAAGGGGGACGGTGCCGCCGCGGAGCCGGCGCCCGAGCCGACGCCCGAGCTGGGCGCGGTCGTCAAGGTCGACCCCATCAGCATCAACCTGGCCGACGGGCGCTACCTGCGCCTGGGCCTGGGCCTGCAGCTCACGGCCGACGCGGGCGAGGAGATCGACGCGTCGCGCGCGCTCGACCTCGCGATCGCCCTGTACTCGGGCCGTCCCATCGCCGAGGTCTCCGACCCGGCCACCCGCGACCAGCTCAAGGCGCAGCTCGCCGAGCAGCTCACCGAGGCGTACGAGGGCGAGGTGGTGGACGTCTACCTGACGAACTACGTCACGCAGTGACGTGACCAGCCGGCGCCATGGAGGGCGCCGCCGTCGCTCCCCGCCGCGCGCGACCGTGCCGCGCGACGCACCGCCCAGGACGGGCGGCGGGAGATCCACCGCACGGTCCGCGCACCCACCGGGCCCCTCGTCGTCCTCGTGCGCGACCCCGCCGCCGATTCTCCTCACGTCGGCGCGCCGCCCGCCGATGGGTCGGTCGTGACGCCGTCCCCACCCGCGACCGACGTGCCCGCCGCGCCCGTCGCGCCCGTCGCGCCCGACGTGCCCGTGGCACCGGGCTCGTCCGCGCGCCGCCGCGCGCGTGCCGCCGCACCGGTCCCGTACGACTTCCGCCGCCCGCTCACGCTGTCGCGCGAGCACGCGCGCCACCTGTCGATGGCGCTGCAGCGGTTCGCCCGGCTGTGGGGCACGCAGCTCACGGCGCGCCTGCGCGCGCTGGTCCAGGTGACGTTCGACGACGTCACGCTGCTGACCTACGACGAGCACGTCGCGAACCTGCCGACGCCGACCGCGCTGTTCGTGTGCACGGTCGAGCAGCCGCGCGGCACGGCGCTGCTGCAGCTGCCGGTGCCCGCGACGCTCGTGTGGGTCGACTACCTGTTCGGCGGCTCGGGCCTCGGCGACGAGCGCGAGGGCCGCGAGCTGACCGAGATCGAGACGACGCTCGTGCGCGACCTCGTGACGAACGCGCTCGCGGACCTCACGTACACGTTCGCGGCGATCATGCCCCTGCAGCTGTCGGTGCGCTCGATCCAGTACAACCCGCAGTTCGTGCAGGCGGTCGCCGCGACCGACGCCGTGCTGTCGGCGAGCTTCACGCTGCGGATCGACGAGAAGCGCGTCGACACCGCGACGCTCATGCTCCCCGCCGAGGCCGTGCTCGCGGCGCTGCGCACCGAGCAGCGCCCCGACGGCGAGACCCCCAACCCCGACCGGCTGGTCCGCGACAAGGCCGACCTCGAGCGCGCGACGCTCGAGGCACCGGTCGAGGTCGCCGTGCGCTGCACGCCCCGTGTCGTCCACCCGCGGGACGTCGTCGACCTCGCGGTCGGCGACGTGCTGCCGCTGTCCCACCCCGCGAGCCGGCCCCTGGAGGTCGTGGTCGACGACGTCGTGCTCGCGCACGCCGCCGCCGGCACCCACGGCTCGCGGCTCGCCTGCCAGGTCGTGAGCGTCGAGGAGAACCACGCATGAGCACCACGTCCCCCGTCGTCGACACGACCGCGGCCGCCACGGCCGCCGCGGCGCTCGTCCCCGCCGACGTCCCGCTGCAGGCCGCACCGGCCGACGCGGCCCCGCC
>JAEYNO010000138.1 GCA_023412515.1 Actinomycetes bacterium | reverse complement strand
GTCGTGCGCGCGACGCTCGCGCCCGACGGCGCGGACGCGGTGGACGTCGAGCTGGCGGCGCGCGACGCGGCCGCGCTGGTCGCCGACGCGCACCGCGCGGGCCTCGCGGTGGTCGTGTCGCAGCACGACTTCGCGGCGACGCCGCCGGCGGACGACCTCGTCGCGGCGCTCCGCCGCCAGCGCGACCTGGGCGCGGACGTCTGCAAGGTCGCGGTCACGCCGCACGACGCCGACGACGTGCTGACGCTGCTCACGGCCACGCGCGCGTTCGCCCGCGACGCGGACCGGCCGGTCGTGACGATCGCGATGGGCGGGCTCGGGGTCGTGACGCGGGTCGCGGGCGAGGTGTTCGGGTCGGCGATGACGTTCGGCACGGCGGGCGCGGCGAGCGCACCCGGGCAGGTGGACGCGGTCCGGCTGCGGGCCGCGATGGGCCTGCTGCACGACGCGCTCTGACGACCGGGCCGTCGGGCCGGGTGGCGGGCGCCCCGACTGGCGGGCGCGCCGGGCCGTCCGGCCCCCGGGTGGCGGGCGCGCCCGACGGCCGTCAGGTCGTCGGCGGCTCGTCGCCGAGCTCGGGGTGCAGCACCCCGAAGAACCGCGCGAGCACGGCACCCTCGGGACGCAGCGTCGGGTCCTCGTCGCGGCCGTGGAGCTCGGTGGTGAGCTCGGTGAGGCGCTCCGCGATGGCCTCGAGCTCGTCGGGCGTCGCCCAGAACCGGCTGGTGAGCACCCGCGTCGCGCGCACGCGCTCGGGGGCGGCCGACCCCGGGTCGCCCAGGTAGTCGACCGCGCGGGCGGCCTCGCGCTGCACGACGAGCGACGCGACGGCGGCGACGCCGCGCACGGACTCGGCGTCGTCCGGGTCGGGGCGCATGTGACGCGTCCGGTGGGCGGGGCGCCAGGGCTTCTCGCGGCCGCGCGGCTCGGCGCGCTCGACGTAGCCCGCCTTCTCGAGGCTGCGCAGGTGGAACGAGCAGTTGGCGACGGTCTGGCCGGTGCGCTCGGCGATCTCGCTCGCGGTGGCCTCGCGCAGGTCGTCGAGCAGGTCGAGGATCTCGACGCGCAGCGGGTGCGCGAGCGCGCGGAGCACCGCGGGGTCGGACGTGCGCAGCCCGGACGGCGCGGGCGCGGTGGTGGGCGCGTCGGGGGGCGGGGTGGCGGTCACGGGTGCTCCCTCGGGTCGGGCGGGGCGGCGTCGGTGGGGCGTCAGCAGGGGGCGTCAGCAGGGCCGGGCCAGCAGCTGCGCCTCGACGAGGAGCCGGTCGCGCCGGTAGCTCTCGACGTCCGACGTGCGGTCGGCGGGCCCGCGTCGGGGGTCGCGGGCGGGACGGGCGGGGCTGCGGTCGGTGCGGTGCACGGGGTCCTCCTGGTGTCGGTGGGCACCAGGCTACGTGTGCAACACCTCTTGCGCAAGACTTCTTTCGCAAGAGGTGTTGCGCTCTGGTGTCATGCCTCGGTGGCCCGCCGCCGGTCCGCCACCCGCGCCGCTGCCCGCGTCTTCTCGACGTCGCCGCGGCCCGCAGGGTCGCCCCCGCCAGGCCCCTCCCCCGGGTCGTGCAGCATGTGCGACTGCACGAGCTCGTGCCGCTGCACGTACGTGTGGGCGACCGCCTGGATCGTCGCCGCGATCGGCAGCCCGAGGAACGCCCCCAGCGGGCCGAACACCGCACCGAAGGCCAGCACCACGACGAACGACACGGCCGGGTTCATCTCCAGCGCGCGCGCCGACACCTTGGGCGCGAGCCACAGGTTCTCGACCTGCTGGTACCCGATGACGAACGCCAGCACCCCGAGCGCCTGCGGCACGCCCTGCGACGTCAGCGCGACCGCGACCGGCAGCGCACCGCCCAGGTACGTGCCGATCGTCGGCACGAACTGCGACACGATTCCCGTGAACAGCGCGAGCGGCAGCGAGTACGGCGTGCCGAGGACCACGAGGAACACGAACGTGGCGGCCGTCGCGATCGCCGCGAGCACGATGCGCGTGGTGATGAAGTCCGAGACCTTGACCTGCGTGACCTCCCACAGCCGCAGCACGTCCTGCTGCCGGTTCGGCGTGAGCCAGCGGCAGATCGACGCCCGGAACCGCGGGCCCGCCGCCAGCAGGTAGTACGTCACCAGCAGGATCGTCAGCGACGCGAACACCCCGCCCAGCAGCGTCGAGCCCACCAGCAGCGCCCCCGACGCGACCTCGCCGCCCCACTGCTCGGCCGCCTGCTCGACCAGCTGGTCCATGTCCGGCAGCTCCCGGCCGAACCGCTCGGTCGCCATCGTCTGCGCCGACGCGTACAGGTCGGGGACGTTGCCGACCAGCTGCACGAGCTGCTGCACGAACAGGTTGCCGAACAGCGCGAACACCACGACGACCAGCACCAGGCCCCCGAGCAGCGCGACGGCCGCCGCGGCCCCGCGCCGCCACCGGCGCCGGACCAGCCACACGACGACCGGCTCGAGCGCGAGCGCGACGAAGAACGCGATGAGCAGGTTCACCAGCAGGCTCTGCAGGGAACCGATCGCGCGCCACGCGAAGATCCCCACGAACACCGCCACGACGGCCATCGCGAGCGCCTGTCCCCACCAGCGGGGCGGGCGGCGCGCGTCGTGCTGCAGCGGGCGCGTGCCCTCGTCGCCCGGGGCCACGGGCGCGCCGAACATCGGCGCCGGGGCCGGCGACGCG
>JAEYNO010000120.1 GCA_023412515.1 Actinomycetes bacterium | reverse complement strand
CGCGTCGCGAGCGCGAGCGCCACGTCGTCGTCGAGCGCGTCGGGGTCGGCGACCAGGCCGCGCGCCGCCAGGATCCCCGCGACGACCGCGGCGGCCGACGAGCCGAGGCCGCGGCCGTGCGGCACGCGGTTGCGGCACACGAGGTGCAGGCCGGTCTGCGGCGCGCCCACGTGGTCGAGCGCCGTGCGCAGCGCGCGCACCACGAGGTGGTCCTCGCCGTCGGGCACCTCGCCGGCACCCTCCCCCGTGACCTCGACCCGCACCTCGGGCGTGCCGAGCGCGCGAACGTCGATCTCGTCGTGCAGGCCGAGGGCCACGCCGAGCGCGTCGAAGCCCGGGCCGAGGTTGGCCGACGTCGCGGGCACCCGGACCCGGACGTGCGCCGCACGCAGCCGCACGGCGGTCAGGCCAGCTCGAGCGCGTCGGCGATCGACACGACGTCCGCCTGCACGCGCACGGGCTGCACCTCGCCGCCGTCGGCCGTGCGCAGCGCCCACTGCGGGTCCTTGAGGCCGTGGCCCGTGACGGTCACGACCACGCGCGCGCCGGCCGGCACGAGGCCGCGCTCGGCACGCGCGAGCAGGCCCGCGACGCCCGACGCGGACGCGGGCTCGACGAACACGCCGACGTCGGCCGACAGCACGCGGTGCGCCGCGAGGATCTGCTCGTCGGTGACGGACTCGATGACGCCGCCCGACACGTCGCGCGCGTCCTCGGCCTGGCGCCACGACGCGGGGTTGCCGATGCGGATCGCGGTCGCGATGGTCTCGGGGTGGTCGACCGGGTGGCCGAGCACGATGGGTGCGGCACCGGCGGCCTGGAAGCCCCACATCGCGGGCGTCCGGGTGGCGACCGCGGGCAGCGCGGCACCCGCGTTGAGGCCCGCGTACTCGCGGTAGCCCTGCCAGTACGCCGTGATGTTGCCCGCGTTGCCGACGGGCAGGCAGTGGATGTCGGGAGCGTCGCCGAGCGCGTCGACGATCTCGAACGCGCCGGTCTTCTGGCCCTCGATGCGGTCGGGGTTCACCGAGTTGACGAGCTCGACGGGGTACGCCTCGGCGAGCTTGCGCGCCGCGACCAGGCAGTCGTCGAAGTTGCCGTCGACCTGCAGCAGGCGCGCGCCGTGCGCGACGGCCTGGCTGAGCTTGCCCATCGCGATCTTGCCGTCGGGCACGAGCACGGCGCAGACCATGCCGGCGCGGGTCGCGTACGCCGCGGCCGACGCCGACGTGTTGCCCGTCGACGCGCACACGACCGCGCGCGCGCCGCGCGCCGCGGCCGCGGAGATCGCCGTCGTCATGCCGCGGTCCTTGAACGACCCGGTCGGGTTCATGCCCTCGACCTTCACGTGCACGTCGGCACCCGTGAGCGCCGACAGCGCGGGGGCGGGCACGAGCGGCGTGCCGCCCTCGCCCAGCGTGACGACGCGCTCCTGGACGTGCGCGGGCAGACGGTCGGCGTACTCGGCGATGACGCCGCGCCACTGGTGGGCCATGGGTTCGGCTCTCTCGGGTGGGTGGGGTGGGTCTACGGGGGCTGCGCGCTCAGAGCACCGGCAGCACGGACACGACGCGGCGCACGACGTCGAGCGCGGCGACGGCGTCGACGGTCGCGCGCAGCGCGCGCACGGGGGCGGTGTGGGTCGTGATGACGAGCGTCGCGGACGCGTCGTCGCCGGTGACCTGGGGCGTCTGGCGCACCGACTCGATCGACACGTCCTGGTCGGCGAGCGCGTGCGCGACGCGCGCGAGCACGCCCGGGCGGTCGTCGACCTCGAGGCGCACCTGGTAGCGCGAGCGCGCGTGACCCGCGTCGAGCACCGGGAGGTCGGCGTGCGAGGACTCGACCGGCCCCTTGCCCCCCAGCACACGGTGCCGCGCGACCGACACGAGGTCGCCGAGCACGGCCGACGCCGTGGGTGCGCCGCCGGCGCCGCGGCCGTAGAACATCAGCTCGCCCGCGGCCTCGGCCTCGACGAACACCGCGTTGAACGCCTGGCGCACGCCGGCAAGCGGGTGCTCGGCAGGCACGAGCGTCGGCTGCACGCGCACGAGCACGCCGGCGGTGCCGTCGTCGCCCTGCGCACGCTCGGCGACCGCGAGGAGCTTGAGCACGTGGCCCGTGCGCCCCGCCCACTCGACGTCCTGCGCGGTCAGCCCGGTGATGCCCGCGCGCTCGACGTCGTCGAGCGCGACGCGCGTGTGGAACGCGAGCGACGCGAGGATCGCGGCCTTCGCGGCCGCGTCGTAGCCCTCGACGTCGGCGGTGGGGTCGGCCTCGGCGTAGCCGAGCGCCTGCGCCTCGGCGACGGCCTCGTCGAGCCCGTCGCCCGTGGTGGTCATCGAGTCGAGCACGTAGTTGGTGGTGCCGTTGACGATCCCGAGCACGCGCCGCACGGTGTCGCCGGCCAGCGACTCGCGCACGGGCCGCACGATCGGGATGGCGCCGGCGACCGCGGCCTCGAAGTACAGGTCGACGCCCGCCGCGTCGGCCGCCTGGTACAGGGCGGGGCCGTCCTGCGCGAGCAGCGCTTTGTTGGCGGTGACGACCGACGCGCCGTGCTCGACGGCGCGCAGCACGAGCGAGCGCGCCGGCTCGATGCCGCCCATGAGCTCGACGACGACGTCGGCGCGCGTGACCAGGTCGTCGGCGTCGGTCGTCAGCAGGTCGCGGTCGACCACCGGGTCGCGCTCGGCGTCGAGCGTCCGGACCGCGACGCCGACGAGCTCGAGCTTCGCGCCCGTGCGCGCCGCGAGCTCGTCGGCCTCCGTGACCAGGCGGCGCACGACCTCCGTGCCGACGACGCCGCAGCCGAGGACGGCGATGCGCAGGACGGACGGGGCGTCGGGCGTGAGGACCACGGGGTGCCTTCCGGACGGGGCGGCCGGCGGGCCGCGCGGGTGTCGTCGGTGCCGCCCGCACGCGCGTGCAGGGCGTCGACCGCCGCCCAGGATAGGGCGGGCGACCCGCGCGCCGCCCGGACCGTCCGGGCTGCGGGCGCGGCGACCCTGGACACGCGGTCTTGTTAGGCCAGCCTCACCTGATCTACGGTGTCGTCCTGACGTTCTGTCAGCAACCGTCGCGGCACCGCCGCGCCCGCCCGTGCCCGAGCACGCCCGCCGCACCGAGGAGCCCGCCCATGACCGCACAGACCGACGAGCGGACCCCCGGGACCGACGCGGACGTGCCGCTGTCCGCCGCGCTGCGCGCCGGCACGCGCGCCGACCACGAGGACGCCGAGCGCTCGCCGTTCGTCGAGCACCTCGTCGACGGGCGCCTGCCGCTCGCCGGGTACGCCGACCTCGCGGCCCAGCAGCACGCCGTGTACCGCGCGCTCGAGGCCGCGGGCGACCGGCTCGTCGCCGCGGGCGCCGACGCCGGGCTCGTGTTCGCCGAGCTCGAGCGCGTGCCCGCGATCGAGGCGGACCTCGCGCACCTGCACGGGCCCGACTGGCGCACGCGCGTGCGCGTCCTGCCCGCGACCGCCGCCTACGTCGCGCGGCTCGAGGAGGTCGGCGACGACCTGCCCCGCTACGCCGCGCACGCCTACACGCGCTACCTCGGCGACCTGTCGGGCGGGCAGGTGCTCAAGCGCATGATCGAGCGCCACCACGGGCTCGACGGCGACGGCGTGCGGTTCTACGACTTCCCGCAGATCCACAAGCTCAAGCCGTTCAAGGACGTGTACCGCGAGCGGCTCGACGCGCTCGACCTCACGCCCGCGCAGCGCGCCGACGTGGTCGAGGAGGCGCGGCTCGCGTTCCGCCTCAACCGCGCGATGTTCGCCGACCTGGGCGCGGCGCACCTGTCCTGAGCGGCACGCACCCGCACCGACGACGACGGGGGCGGCACCGGTCGGTGCCGCCCCCGTCGTCGTCCGCACGTCAGACGGTCGCGAGCCGCGCACGACGCCGCGCCGCGACCGCGAGCGCGGTGCCCAGGGCGACGAAGACGACCGCCGCACCCGCGGCACCGGCCGCGTCAGCACCGGTCACCGCGAGCCCCGTCGACCTGTCGCACTCGACCTGGCCGCCGAGCGGCAGCGTGAACGACACCGGGTCGAGCGACTCGCCGGCCTGGTAGAAGCCCGCGAAGGCCGTCGCCCCCGCCGCCGTCAGCGTCGCCGGGACGCCGCTGTACGCGACGCGGTCCGCGGTGGCCGTGCGCGAGCCCGACCCCAGCGCGAGCGTCGCGAGCGTGACGCGCGACGACCCCTCCGGCGTCGTGACGCTCGCGGTCAGCACGGCCGACGACGCGCTCGTCACCTGCACGCGCGGGTCCGCCACCGTGAGGTCGAGCTGGCCGTGGTGGCCCGTGAAGTGCACCCGGCCCGACCACGAGGCGGCCCCCGCGGGACCGTCCGGGTTGAAGCGACCGGCGCCGCCCGACCACGTCCACGGCCCGTCGCCCGAGACGCCGGAGGCGGTCACCGCGCCACCCGCGACGGGCCCGGTCACGTACGTGCGGAACGAGTCCCGCACGCCCCACGTGAGGGTCGCGCCCGTCACGGCGCGCGCGACGCACCGCGCGGGCGCCGCCGTGACCGTGATCTCCTGCGTCAGCGTCTGCCCGGCGCCCACCAGCACGAGGGTGTGGCGCCCGGCCGGCGTGCCGGCCGGGACCGTGACGGTCGCCGTGACGACGCCCGACGCGTCCGCCGTGAGGTTCGCGGCCAGCACCACCGGGTCGGAGCGCAGCTCGAGGCGGATGCCCGTCTCGCCCGCGCCGAACCCGCTGCCGGTCACCGTGAGCTCACCGCCGGCGACGACCCGCCCCGACGTCAGACCCTCGACCGTGACTGTCCCGGCCTCGACCGGGGCCGGGGTCGGCTCGCCCACGCCCGGGAGCGCGGGCGTCCCGGCGAACGAGAGCGGCGTCGCGGTGTCGAACGACCGGTCGGACGAGCCGTGCGCGGCCATCGTCAGCACCTGGAACGGCGTCGTCGCGTGGTCGTACGCCACGCCGCCGCCCGTGAACGTCGCCGCGACGCCCGTGAGGTGCACCGTGAACGAGCCGTCGGCCGCGAGCGGCGCGGTCGTCGCCGTCTCGGCGGTCGTGCGCGCGCTCACCCACTTCGCCTGCTGGAACCGGGACGCGTCGGCGTACCAGCGGTCGCCGACCTTCGGTCCGACCGCGACGTACAGCCCGGGGCCGGCGGCGGCCGCGGCGAAGCCCGTGCCGCGGACCGTGAGGTCGAGCCGGCCGTCGGCGCGGACCGTGCGGTCCACGGTCACGGCGGGACCGGGCGTCGGCTCGGGGCTGGGCTCGGGCGTCGGCTCGGGGGTCGGCTCCGGGGTCGGCTCCGGGGTCGGCTCGGGCGTCGGCTCCGGGGACGTGAACGTCAGCGGGGTCGCCGTCTCGTAGGCGGCGACGACGGCACCCGAGCCGGCGTACGTGTAGATGCCGTACCGCGCACCCGCGGCCGGCGACTTCGCGTCGACCGCCGCCTTGTCGACGACGACCTCGGCGGTGAACGACCCGTCCGGCCGCAGCTCGACGGCACCCGCGCCGGGGCCGCCGATCGTCGCCATCGAGTCCGCCGGCACGGCCCAGCGCGTCGCGCCGGTCGCCGCGCGCGCGGACGACGGTGCGCCCTGCGACGCGCCCCACACCTCGGGGAAGGCGCCGAAGACGACGTACACACCCGCGGCGCGCCCCGCCAGCGGCGGTCGCGTCCCGGTCGCGAGCGAGGGCAGGAAGCCCGTGCCCTCGACCGTGACGGTGGTCGAGCCGTCCGCCGAGAGCGCGGTCCGCGACACGCGCACGGCGGGAGCGGCGCCCGGGTCGGGCGTCGGTTCCGGGGAGGGCTCGACCGTCGGCTCGGGGGTCGGCTCGGGCGTCGGCTCGGGCGTCGGGAACGTCAGCGCCGTCGCGGTGTCGAGCGACCGGTCGGGCGACCCGTGCGCGGCCATCGTCAGCACCTGGAACGGCGTCGTCGCGTGGTCGTACGTCGTGCCGCCGCCGGTGAACGTCGGTGCGACGCCGGTGATCGTGAGCTCGAACGTGCCCTGCGGCGTGAGCGGCGCGCGCGAGTCGGTCTCGGCGTTCGCCGACACGCTGACCCACTTGACCTTCTGGAAGCGCGACGCGTCGACGAACCAGTCGGCGCCGACCTTCGGTCCCACGGCCACGTAGATGCCGGGCCCGGCCACGGCCGCCTCGAACCCCGTCCCGGTGACCACGAGGTCGAGCGTGCCGTCGGCCGCGGCCGTCTGCTGCACCGTGACCTCGGGTCCCCCCGCCGCGGCGGCCGGGAGCGCGGCGACCGCGGCCCCCAGGCTCATGACGAGCGCGGTGAGCGCCGCCGTCAGCCCGCGTCTCGCGCGGGTCGTCGTTCGTCGTTCCATCGTGTTCCTTCCTCGGGACGTGCGGGACCGGGCGGGGGCGCCTCGGGGGGTGGGGGT
>JAEYNO010000115.1 GCA_023412515.1 Actinomycetes bacterium | reverse complement strand
CGCACACCGCGCGCGCCACCGCGTCGCCCGCGAGCGCGGGCTCGCCCGGGGGCGCGCTGCCCGCCGCTGCGGCGAACGCCCGCTACGCCGCGTCACCGCAGGTCGCGGGCGCGTCGACCGACACGGCCGGGTCGTCCACGCCGCACACCAACATGCCGCCGTACGCCGGGATGACGTTCGTCGTCGCGGCGTCCGGCGTGTACCCGAGCCGACCCTGAGGAGGCGACGTGTACGAGCCGTACGTCGGTGAGGTACGCCTCTTCGCGGGGAACTTCGCCCCGCGGGGGTGGGCGTTCTGCGAGGGCCAGACGCTGCCGATCCAGCAGAACCAGGCCCTGTTCGCGCTGCTCGGCACGACGTACGGCGGCAACGGGTCGACCACGTTCGTGCTCCCCGACCTGCGCGGCCGCAGCCCGGTGGGTGCGGGCGTCGGCGGTGACCTCACGCCGGTCGTCGCCGGGCAGGTGCTCGGCTCCGAGACCGTCACGCTGACCGCCGCGCAGCTGCCGCCGCACTCCCACCGGGTGCCCGCGGCCGACGCGGTCGGGACGAGCGACAACCCGTCCGGCACGGTCCCGGCGCAGTCGCGGCGGGGTCGCGCGAGCGAGGCGCTGTACGGTCCGGCGGCCTCGCTGGTCGCGCTCGCCCCCGGTGCGGTGGCGGACGCGGGCGGCGGGCAGCCGCACGACAACATGCCGCCCTACACGGTGCTGCGCTTCGCGATCGCGCTCGCCGGGATCTTCCCGCCTCGCCCCTGACGGCCCGCTCCCGGCCGCGGGCGGACGTCCGCCCCTGGCGCCGCCGCGCGTGGTGGGCGACGATGCGCAGCGGTGCCGACGTCGTCGCCGTGCGGCCGACCGGTCGCACCCGCCGCCGCGCGACCCCGCGCGGCCCCCGACCCGGGAGGCCCCGTGACCGATCCCGCTCCTCGCGCGGCGGCGACGCCCACGCTCACCGAGCGCCTCGACGGCCTGCCCGTCACGCGCCGGCACACGCGCCTGCTGCTCGGATCGGGCGTCGGCTGGACGTTCGACGCGATGGACGTCGGCCTCATCTCGTTCGTCATCGCGCAGCTCGGCGTGGTGTGGGGCACCACCGACGGGCGCCTCGGGTGGGTCGCGTCCGCCGGGTTCGCCGGCATGGCCGTCGGGGCGGCGCTCGGCGGGCTGCTGGCCGACCGCATCGGCCGGCGGCAGGTCTTCGCGCTCACGCTGCTGGTCTACGGCGTCGCGACGGGTGCGTCGGCGCTCGCGGGCGGGGTCGCGGTGCTCATGGCGCTGCGGTTCGTGGTGGGGCTCGGCCTGGGGGCCGAGCTGCCCGTCGCGTCCACGTTGGTCAGCGAGTTCGCGCCGCCGCGGATCCGCGGTCGCGCGGTCGTGGTGCTCGAGTCGTTCTGGGCGGTCGGGTGGATCCTCGCCGCGCTCGTCGGGTACCTCGTGGTGCCGTCGGGCGACGACGGCTGGCGGTGGGCGCTCGCGCTCGGCGCGCTGCCCGCGCTGTACGCCGTGGTGGTGCGGCGCGGCCTGCCGGAGTCCGTGCGGTTCCTGCAGTCGCGCGGCCGGCACGCCGAGGCCGAGCGGGTCGTCGCCGACTTCGAGGGTTCGCGCGCCGTCGGGCACGGCGGGCGGACGGGTGCGCAGGTGCGCGACGAGGCTGCGACGGCACCCGACCCTGCCGACGTCACCGGCGCCGACGTCGCCGCAGTCGACCTCCCCTCGTCCGACGTCTCCCCGGCCGAGGCCCCCGCGACCGCCGGGCGCACGCGCCTCGGCGCGCTGTTCGCGCCGGGCCTGCGGCGCCGCACCGTCGCGCTGTGGGTCGTGTGGTTCGCCGTGAACTTCTCCTACTACGGCGCGTTCATCTGGCTGCCGTCGCTGCTCGCGGCCGACGGGCACACGCTCGTGCGGTCGTTCGAGTACACGCTGATCATCACGCTCGGGCAGCTGCCCGGGTACGCGGTCGCGGCCGTCCTGGTCGAGCGGTGGGGGCGGCGCAGCACGCTCGCGACGTTCCTCGCCGGGTCGGCGCTCGCCGCCGGGCTGTTCGCGCTCGCCTCGGGCGACGCGCAGATCATCGGCGCGGGCCTGCTGCTGTCGTTCTTCAACCTCGGGGCGTGGGGTGCGCTGTACGCCGTCACGCCCGAGCTGTACCCGACACGCGTGCGCACCACCGGCGCCGGGTGGGCCGCCGGGATCGGGCGCACGGCGTCGATCCTCGCGCCGCTGCTCGTGCCGTACCTGCGCGGCGCCGGGGGCACCGGGCTGCTGTTCACGGTGTTCGCGGCGGTCTTCGTGGTCGCCGCGCTGGGGGCGCTCGCGCTGCCCGAGCGCGCGGGTGCGGCGCTCGACTGAGCACCGCACCCGCGCGGCGTCAGCCGCGCTTCTGCTCGTCCAGGAACTGCTTGGCCTTGTCGACCACCTCGTCGACCTTGCGGTCCGTGCCGTCGTCGGTGCGCGCCTTGACGGCGTCGGCGGCCTTGTCGAGCGCGTCCTTGGCCTGCTCCTCGCGCCCGGCCAGCGCACCCTTCGCCTTGTTCACCAGGTCGTCCAGACCCATGGGTCGCTCTCCTTCGCGTGCCGTGGCACCGGCGGGGACCGACGCCTGCCGTCCAGTGTGCCCCGGTCCGTCCGTCCCGGCGCGGGTTGGGCGGTGTGCGTACCGACGTCCCGCACGTCGGGTCCTCAACAGGGGGTGCCGGCGTGCCGATGCTGTGTGGCGTGACGACGACCACGGGGGGACCCGCAGCGGGGTGGTACGACGACGGCGTGACGCCCGGCGTGCAACGCTGGTTCGACGGTGCGGCCTGGACCGAGCACACCCGCCCGTCGCCCGCCGCACCGCCGCCGGTGCCCCGTCCCGGTCTCGCGGCAGCCGGAGCGCCGACCCTTGCCGCAGCGCCGGCCCCTGCCGGAGCGGCGGTCCTGCCCGCAGGCGGCTGGCTGCCCGGCGACCTGCCGGCCGGCATGGCACTCGATCCCGCGACGGCCCCCGACGCGAGGTGGGGGACACCCGGCGGGTCGGTGCGGTTCGGCACCCCGCCCGCCGGTCCGACGCACGGCGGCGCGGTCGCGCGCGAGGCGCGTCTCGGCGGCCCCGTCACGGGCGACGGCCGGTTCGGCTCTCAGCCGTTCGGTGCGACGCCCTCGGCCGCGCCGGGCGTCGCCGGCCACCCGCAGGGTCCCGGCGGCCTCGGCGGCGCGCCCGGTCTGGGGGCTCCGGCACCCACCGGCTTCCAGCACGGGGCCGTACCCGGGTCCGACCTCCTCGCCGGGTGGGGCCGGTGGGCGCCGCCCCCGGCGTACGCCCACTGGGGGTGGCGGGTGCTCGCGACGGCGCTGGACTCTCTGTTCGCGTGCGCGCCGTACGTCGTCGGCGTGATCTACGCGCGGTCCACCGGGACGCTCGGCGTCGACCCGCTCGGCCGGCTCGTGGTGGTCCCGACGGCGACCGGCACGACCGTCGCCGCCGCGGGCTGGCTGCTCATGGCTGTGCTGTGGTTCGTGAGCCGCGTGGTCGTGCAGGGCCGCACCGGGCAGTCGTGGGGCAAGCGGATCGTCGGCGTGCGGCTCGTGCACGAGGACGGGCACGGGTCGATCGGCCCGTGGTGGGCGTTCGTCCGCGACGTCGCCCAGGTGGTCAACGTGCTCCCGCTGTGCCTCGGCTACCTGTGGCCGCTGTGGGACGAGCGGCGGCAGACGTTCACCGACAAGCTGTCGCACGCGATCGTGGTGCGCGACCCGCGCTGACGCACGGGGCGCCCGCTCGGCGGCTCAGTCGCCGCGCTCGACGTCCCCGACCGTGGGCCTGGCGTCGTCGCCCGCGGGGGCGACGTGCTCGACCTGCGCGTCGTCCTGCTCGACGACCGCCGCGTCCTCGTCGCCGTCGGCGTCCTCGGCGCCGGCCGGTGCGGCGTCCTCGTCGGTCGCCGGCTCGTCCGCGGGCGTACCCGGGCCCGCCGCGACCTCGTCACCGAGCCGCGACCCCTGCGCCTCGAGCTCGGCACGCTGCTGCGCGATGGCCTCGCGGATGCGGTCCGCCTGGGTCGCGAGCTCGCTGCGCACGTGCTCGACGCTCGCGTCGACCGTGGCGCGCGCCTGCGCGTCGATGCGCTCGAACTCCTGCGCCATCGCCTGCTCCTCGGCGCGCAGCGCCGTCCGCACGCGCTCGAACTCGTCCTCGACGCCCATGGTGGCCTCCCGGCTCTGATCGGTCGGTGTCACTGGCCCAGCACCCAGCCGGTCGGCCCCGCGAGGCGGTGCGCGTCGGCGGGGCCCCAGGTCCCCGGCTCGTACGGTACGACGGGCGGCGGGTCGTCCTGCAGCGGCGCGAACGCGCGCCACGCAGCGTCGAGGCCCTCGGGGGTCGTGAACAGCGTGCGGTCCCCGACGAGGACGTCGTGCAGCAGGCTCGCGTAGGGCGGCAGCGCGTCGCCCGGCACGTGGTCGAGCGACAGCCGCGCCGTGCCGGTCGTGAGGTCGAGCGCGGGGCCGGGGCGCTTCACGGTCGTGACGACGCGCACCTCGCCCGCGCTGGACAGCGAGATCTCGACGCGGTTGGGCCCCGTCTTCTCCCCGAAAAGCCGCCCGGGCGAGCGCAGCACGAGCGTCACCTGCTGCGCCGACGCGGCGAGACGCTTGCCGGTGCGCAGCAGGAACGGCACGCCGTGCCAGCGGTCCGTGTCGACCCACAGGCGTGCGGCGACGAACGTGTCGACGTCGGAGTCGTCGGCGACGCCCTCGAGGTCGCGGTACCCCTCGAACTGGCCCAGCACGACGTCCTCGCGCGGGTCGAGCGGGCGGAACGCGCTGACGACGGCCTCGCGCGCCGTGACGAGCTCCGCGGCGGACATGCCCGCGGGCGGCTCCATCGCGACCTGGGCCGCCACCTGGAAGAGGTGCGTCACGAGCATGTCGAGCGCGGCACCCGTCGCGTCGTAGAACTCGGCGCGGTCGGCGACGTCGAGCGTCTCGGGCACGTCGATCTGCACCTGCGCGACGTGCTCGCGCCCCCACACGCCGCCGAACAGCTCGTTGGCGAACCGCAGCACGTGCAGGTTCTGCGTCGCCTCCTTGCCGAGGAAGTGGTCGATGCGGAACACCTGCTCCTCGTCGAGCGCCTCGTGCACCACGGCGTCGAGCTCGTGGAAGTCGTCGCGCGACGTGCCGTAGGGCTTCTCGTAGACCACGCGCACGCCCTCGGTGAGGTCGTGGCGCGCGAGGGCGCGCGTGAGCGGCACGAACGACTCGGGCGGCACCGCGAGGTAGTGGACGACCGTGACGTCGCCGTCGTCGTCGCCCGTGAGCTCGCGGCGCAGGCGCGCGAGCTCGTCGGGCAGCTCGCCCGGGTCGTCGTCGTCGAGGCTGACGTCCCGGCAGTACGCCGTGTGCGAGAGGACGTCGTCGAGCGCGCCGCGGCCCTCGTCGTCGCCGAACTCGTCGAGCGCGTCACGGACCACCTGCTCGAACTCGCCCACGTCGAGCGGGCGGCGGCCGGTGCCGACCAGCGCCCAGCGCCGCGGCAGCAGGCCGCGGGCCGCGAGCGTCGCGACGGCCGGCAGCACCATGCGGCGCGACAGGTCCCCGCGTGCGCCGTGCAGGACGAGGACCAGCGGCTGGTCTGTCGCGCCGTCAACGTCGCGATCGGGGGCGGGTGCGGGCTCGGGGGCGGTCCCGGTGCGGGGCGAGCGGTCGGGCTGACGGTCGGGCACGGGCGACCTCCGGGTGCGGGGTGCGGGCCGTCTCGACGCTACGTGGCCGGAGCGCGGCCCGCGCGGGGAGCGACGCGCCGGGTGCGCCCGAGGGCTCAGGTGCGGAGCGCTGCGGCCGGATGGATCGCCGCCGCCCGCAACGCCGGGTGGACCGACGCGAGCGTGCCGATGAGCACCCCGGCGCACGGCGCCACGACCACGAGGGCGCGGTCGAGCACGGGTGACCAGCCGTGCGCGACGGCCACTCCGACGAGAGCGGCCTCGCCGGCCACGGTGCCGACCAGCGCCCCCACCGCGCCGAGCAACGCACCCTCCAGCAGGAACTGCGCGACCACGTGCCGGCGGGCCGCGCCCAGGGACCGCCGCAGCCCGATCTCCCCGGACCGCTGTCCCACGGACATCAGCATGGCGTTCATGATCCCGACGGCGCCGATGAGCAGCGAGAGACCGGCGGCCCCGAGCGCGAGGGTGTTCAGCGACGACTGCACGTCCGACCGCAGCGACGTCGGCTCGGGCGGCACGAGGACCCCGATCCTGCCCGGGGTGTCGGGCCGTACCGCCACCGGCAGCGCCCGGGCCACGACGCCCGCCGCGCCGAGCTCCGTCCGGACGAGCGCCGTCATCTGCCGGGGCGGAAGTGCGGTCCGTCCCGGTCCGACGGGCGACGTCGTCGTCACCAGCACGGCGCGGTCGAGCTCCTGTGCCGTCCCCGGCGTGCCGAGGACGCCGAGGAGCAGCGCGTCCGTGTCGCCGACGCGGATCGACACGTCCGGCGGGACGGCCGTGACGCCCAGCGCGGCCGCAGCACCCGGCCCGAGCACGACCACGGGCTCGCCGGTCGAGACCGTCGCCGCGTCCGGGAGGCGCCCGGCGCGCACCGTGACCCCGGCAGCCGTGAACACCCCTGGGTCGACCGCCAGCACGGGGAGGGAGACGGGTGCCGCCGGTTCCGACGCGCGCACGGGAAGCGTGCCGCCCTCCCACAGACGTCCTGCGGCCACCACGCCGTGGATCCGTCGGACGCGCTCCTCGAAGTCCGCCGGCATCGCGGCGTCGACGGCCACGTCGGCCTGCGTGTCCCGGACGCGCAGCTCGGTCGCGGCGAGCGCGTCGAACGTCTGGTTGATCTGCGAGCCGACCGTCTGGGACCAGCCGACCGTGACGAGGAACACGGCGATCCCGAGGGCGACCCCCACCGCGGTCAGCAAGGACTTGCCCGGGCGGCGGGCCGTCGCCGCGACCGCGTGGGCCGCGATGAGCCGCCAGTCCGCCCGCGTCGCGACCCGTCTCACGCGAGGGCCCTCCCGTCGCGCATCGTCAGACGCTCGTCCGCCCGGGCGGCTGTCTGCAGGTCGTGGGTGACCATGACGAGCGCGACCCCGTCGGCCGTGACGCCGTCGAAGAGGTCGAGGACCGCGGCCGCGGACGCGTCGTCGAGGTTGCCGGTCGGTTCGTCCGCCAGCAGGACCGCGGGCCGGCGGACCAGCGCACGCGCGACGGCTGCGCGCTGCTTCTCGCCGCCCGAGAGCGTCGCGACCGTCGAGCTCCGGCGGTGCGTCAGCCCGACGCGTTCGAGGAGCTCCGCGATGTGTGCGCGGCGTGCCCGACTGCCGTGCCGCTGGTAGGTGAGCCCCAGCTCGACGTTCTCGGCGACCGTCAGGTAGGGCACGAGGTGGAAGGACTGGAAGACGAAGCCGAACGTGTGGGCGCGGAGCGCGTCCACGGCCGCGGTCCCCAGCGTCCGGACGTCCTGCCCCGCCACGAGGTACTGGCCCTCCGTCAGCGTCTCCAGCAGGCCGAGCACGTTGAGCAGCGTCGACTTGCCCGAGCCGGACCGCCCGGTCACCGCGAGCGAGCGGCCCGCGTGCAGGGTGAGGCTGACGCCGCCCAGGGCGTGCACCGCCGCGGGACCCGACCCGAAGGTGCGTCTCGCGTCGCGGAGCTCGAGCACCGGCGTCGTCGTGTCAACGCTCACCGACGACCACCTGGTCCCCGGCGCGCAGCGAACCCGCGACGACCTCGAGCGCCACGTGTCCCTCGGCGGACGCGACGACACGCACCTCGACCCTCTCCGGGGGTGGCGGAGTGCCGCCGTCCGCGCCGCTCGCGCGCAGCACGACGGTCCCGTCGGGGGTGTCGTAGACCGCCGAGACCGGCACCACGAGCTCGTACGGGTCGGGGGAGCCGACGGTGATGTCGAAGCGCCCTGCCTGCCCGTAGGAGGCCGACGGCACCTCGGTGGTGAGGACCAGCTCCACCGGGTAGGTCGGCGCCCCCGTCTCGTCGACGGTGGGGAGGTCCGGCAGGCTCGGGAGCGTGGTGGTCTCGCTCCAGCCGTCACGGCTCACGACGACGGGGGTGCCCTCGGACACGGCGGCCCGTTGCGCCGCGGACAGGACGAAGCGGAAGCGGTCTCCGGCGAGGGTCAGGGTCGCGACGGGGACGTCGGCGGGTGGGAGCCCGGGTGCGGCGACCGACCCGACGCGCGGCGCGGACGGCACGAAGAGCAGCTCGCCGCGCGGTGCGACGACCGTCGGCGCGGGCGACGGTGAGGGCGACGGCGCGGGCGTCGGTCCGGCTGCCGGTGCCGGCGGGGTGAGCGGCTGCGGTCGGTCGTCGACCGCGCCGGGCTCGGCGGCGTCCGTGCCGTCGGGGTCGGCCTCCGCGCTCGCGCGCAGCACGTGACCGACCGTCGACACGGCACCGCCGGCGTCGGGAGCGGTGGGTTCTGCGGCGGTGGCGTCCGTGGGCTGAAGGGCGCTCGAGGCCGCCGTCACGGGTGCGTACCCGGCCCGTCGGTACACCTGCGTGAGCGCGGCCGCTGTCGCTTGCCCGAAGACCCCGTCGACGGCGACCCGCGTCCCGCAGTCCCGGAGAGCGCTCTGCAACCGGC
Source organism: Actinomycetes bacterium (assembly GCA_023412515.1). Taxonomy (GTDB): domain Bacteria; phylum Actinomycetota; class Actinomycetes; order Actinomycetales; family Cellulomonadaceae; genus Cellulomonas. Next base: position 4,636 of record JAEYNO010000115.1, on the reverse strand, counting down.
GCACGTCTGCGCCTTCGTCGCCGCCCGTGAGGTCGCGGTGGAGCGGGATCTCACCGTGCAGCACCAGCACGGGGCGCCCGCTGACCTCGACCACCGGGGAGCACCACTCGGCGACGTCCCCGGCCGATCGGGGCGAAGCCGTCACGACGGCCGTCATGCCGGAGGGAGGTGCCACGTGCACCGCGACCACGCCACCGGCGCTGAAGGTGCCGTCCCCGTCGTACCGTGTCGTCAGGGTGGCCGAGCGCACGTCCGCCGTCACGACGGTCGGCGGGACCGTCACGGCGATCCTCTCGTCGGGCGAGTGCAGGAGCCAGCCGCCCGTGACGCCCGCCGCGACGAGGCCCAGGACCGCGGCGCCCGTGGCCACGGCGCGACGCGCGGACACGGTCACCGCTCGCCGGCGCGGTCGACGGCGGACCGCTGCATGCTGAGCCATTCGGACACGATCCCGGGGTGCGCGTCGAGCGCGGCCTGCGTGAGAGTGGCGCGGACGCGCGACCAGGTCCGCAGGAGCCCGGAGTCGTGCTGGCACTGCGCCGACGCCACGGCGACCGGGATCTCCTCCGCGGTGGGCAGGTCGGTGCCGAACCTCTCGTCGCCGTTGGCCTCCATGGGGCTCGAGTACGTGAAGCCGCGGTCCCGCATGCACGTGCTCCAGTCCTTCATCGCCGCGGTGACCTCGTCGTCCTGCTGCACACGGTCCGCGACGTCGAGGAGGATGTCGGCGGCGATGGTGAAGGTCCGTTCCTGGGCCGCCCAGTCGGGGGTCACGGAGTCCTTCGCGCGGCCGACGCAGGAGTCGGGGTCGTACGTCGCGATGACGGTGCCCTGGTCGTCGGTGACCTCGGTCTTGTCCTTCTGGCCGAACAGCGCCTCGTCGTACCCGGGAACCGGCGACGGACGCGACCCGGAGGCGGAGCGCACCTCTTCCACCCAGCTCGCAGGGTGGAACCCGAACTCCGCGGCCACCGCGGGGTCGGTCACCGAGTAGGTGTACTGGGCGTCCGCCGCGGTGCGTCGACGAGGGAACGCGTCGCCGGGCACGTAGGTGAACCCGTGCTCCGCCATGCAGGTCGTGATCAGGGCCTCGGCGGCGGAGGTGAGGGTGGCGAGCTCGGTGGGGTCGGGGAACATCACCGGGTCGAGCGGGTTGGCGTACGCGCCCGCGACGAGCGCGGAGTCGGTGAGGTCGAGCGTCGGGGTCGGCGCGGGGTCGCCGCCGCCGCTGCAGCCCGTGACGAGCGCGACCGCGGCGGTCGCACCCAGGGCGAGTCGTCGGGTGCGTGCGGGGTGGTGGGTCATCGGGCGCCGCCTCGGGTCCGGGGGCGCGGGAGGCGCCTCGTCACCCCGTCCTCCCGGACCGTCGGTCGGCATCACCGCCCGACGATGTGGCGTGGGTCACATCATGGGGCGGTGACCCATTCCGCCGAGACGTAGGCCGTGAAGCTCCCGACCTCTGCCTCGTCCAGAGGTCGTGGCTCGTCGAGACCGGGGTACGCGAACAGCACCGTCTCGACGCCGAGCAACGCGCCGTCGACGGGGTCGACCACGAGGACGGTGAGCTCGCCGCTCCGCTCGTCCCAGACGCCGAAGCCGTGCCCGCCTCGACCCAGTCGGTCGCTCGTCTCGCCGAGGTCGCGCACGCCGGGGAGCCCGGCGAGCGCCTCCCACACGGTCGCCGCGACGTCCGGGTCGACGACCCACGTGTCGAAGAGGTGCTCGATGTCGTGCACCATGATCGTCGTCCCGGTGGTGGGCAGCGGGTCGGACGGGAAGCGGTCGTCGGCCAGCCAGAGGTCGACCAGTTGCTGCGGGTCGCGGGGCAGGTGCTGCGCGCCCAGCGGGTCCTCGACGAACGTCCCGAGCTCGTCACGCAGGAGGTCGCCGGCGCTCTGGTCGGAGCCGACGATCTGCCCGGCGGGCGAGAAGGCGGGGGCCGTCGCGACCTCGCGGTAGCGCGTGCGGCCGTCGGGCAGCAGCCAGGCGTCGTTCGACGTGGGGCGAGTGGTCCTGCGCGTCGTCTCGGTGTCGACGCTCAGCTCGAGGCGCCACTGCTCGGTGCGGACGTGCTGGGTCGTGGCGCCTGCGGGTCGCTCGGCGGGAGCCTGCTGGCGTGCGGACGCGGCGATGGCGAGGAGCGCGTCTCGGGCGGGGGTGCCGGACTCCGGCCCGAGCCCGTCGGGCGGGACGTCCGTGAACGTCAGCACGGGGGGTGCGGCGACGGCACCCGACGGCTGCCCGACGACGACGCCGGCGACCACCAGCACCAGGACGGCGCACGCGGCGGCTGCCCACGCGCGGACCGGCGGCCGTCGCCGTCGGCTCGTGAGCAGGGTGGGCGCCGCGCGGGCGCCCTCGACCCGCGCGAGCATCCGTTCGGTCCAGGCGGGGTCGGGGTCGGGGGTCTCGTCGCGCGCCGGCGGCGGCGTGGGCCGCAGGCCCAGCTGCTCGGCGAGGTCGCGCAGCGCGCGGGTGTCGTCGTCGGTCATGGGGCGCTCCGGACGTCGTCGGTCGTCTCCGTGCGGGACATGAGGTCCTCCAGCCGGCGTCGCGCGCGCGACAGGCGCGTGGTCATGGCGGTCACGCTGCACCCGAGGACCGCCGCGGCGTCGGCGGGGCCGAGCCCGTCGACGCCCACGAGCAGGAGCACCTCGCGGTCCTCTGGTCTGAGCCGGGACAGGACGTCGCGGGCGTGGGTCGAGGTGGTGACGGCGTCGGCCACGTCGCCCGTGTCGTCCTGGGGGGCTGCTGCCAGTCGTGTCCGCAGCGCGGAGTCCCGCGTGCCGCGGTCGCGCAGGTGCGCCGCCTTGTGACGTGCGACGACGAAGACCCAGGCGCGGCGATGGTCGGCGTCGTCCGGCAGGTCGTCCCAGCGCCGCCAGGCGACGAGGAACGTCTCGGTGACCACGTCGTCCGCGACGTGCGGGCCGACGGACCTCGCGGCCCAGCGGCGCACCTCCGGCGCGACGGTCCGGAAGAACGTCCGGAACGACTGGTCGTGCTCGATCGTCCGCCGCCTCTCCGTCGACCGGCCCTGCCTCGACCTCACACCCTCGCCTCCCGCGCCGGGGTCGACGATCACCTGGCGCGACTGTGATGTGCCTCACGTTCGCTGGGGCGCGGGTCGCCCGGGCCGGCCCCGCCCACCGTCGCGTCGTCCGGCCCCGGGTGTCACGGCCCTGGGGTGAACAGCGATGGTCGCCGCCGCGAAGGCCCGTCAGGCGCGCGTGCCCACCGGTTCCGGCAGCGCCACCACCGACCGTGTCGTCAGCCCGACGAACGCGCCCAGCCGCTCGAGCGACTCGGGGCGCCGCGGCAGCGTCTCGGTGAGGTGCGTGGACCGCACCACGAACGCGGCCCACTGGCCGCGGGACACGGCGACGTTGAGCCGGTTGCGGTCGAGCAGGAAGTCGAGGCCGCGCGGCACCTGCGCGGGTGACGACGCGGCGGTCGTGACGACCGCGACGGGTGCCTCCTGGCCCTGGAACCTGTCGACCGTGCCGACGCGCGTGCCGGTGAACCCGGCGTCGTCGAGCGCACGTCGCACCGTCCACACCTGCGCGTTGTACGCCGCGACCACCAGCACGTCCTCCGGCGCGAGCGGGCGCTCGGGGGTCGCGGCGCGCGGGTCGCGCCAGGTGCGCCCGACGAGGTCGGCGACCAGCCGGACCACGGCGTCGGCCTCCTCCGGGGACGCGACCGCGTTGCCGGTGTGGTCGACCAGCACGCCGTGCACACCGGGTGCGACGCCGTCGAGCGAGCGCTCGGCCGCGGCGGGCGCGGCGTGCAGGCGGCCCTCGTACGACAGCGTCGACACGGCCTCGCACAGCGCCGGGTGCAGGCGGTACGTCACGGGCAGGAAGTAGCCGAGGGCCGCGGGCAGCGTGTCGTGCCCGTCGGTCAGCCAGCCCAGCGCGCTGCGGTCCACGGGCTCGGGGTGCGTGCCCTGGCTGACCTGCGGAAGCTGCTGCGGGTCACCCAGCAGCAGCAGGTTCCGCGCCGCGCCCGCGACCGCGAACGTGTTCGCGAGCGAGAACTGCCCGGCCTCGTCGACCACCAGCAGGTCGAGCGGACCGCCGGGCAGGCGCGTCGCGTTGACGAGGTCCCACGCCGTGCCGCCCAGCACCGCGCCCGCACCCGTGGCCCCGCCGGGGTGCGCGGCCCAGAACGCGCCGAACCCCGCGTCGGGCACCCACGTCCACGGCGCGTCCGGGTCGGCCGTGCGGCCGTCCGACGCGCCCGGCGCCTTCTTCGCGATCGCGTCGCGCGGCACACCCGCACCGGCGACGCCGCGCAGCAGGTTCTCGACCACGGCGTGCGACTGCGCGACCACACCCACGCGCCACCCCTGCGCGACGAGCGCCGCGATCACGCGCGCACCCGTGTACGTCTTGCCCGTCCCGGGCGGTCCCTGCACCGCGAGGTACGAGTCGTCGAGGTCGAGCACCGCGCGCGTCAGCGTCGCGACGAGGTCGCCGTCGGCCACGGGCAGCGGTGCGTCCGAGCGCGTGCGCGGCGGGCGGCGGGCGGCGAGGTCGAGGACGGCGGCCCGGGGGAGCACGGGGTCGTGCGGATCCCCGTCGGTCGTCGTCGCACGGTCCGCGACCGGGCTCGTCGCCGGCCCGGCACCGGC
>JAEYNO010000039.1 GCA_023412515.1 Actinomycetes bacterium | reverse complement strand
GGGGCGCCGCCGTGTCCGGACCGTCCGGGCACCTCATGACACGACCTGGAGCAGGGCACGCATGACGACGCAGCAGGCACGGCTCACCGTGCTGGCCGGACCGACCGCCGTGGGCAAGGGCACGGTGTCGGCCGACATCCGCGCCCGGTACCCCCAGGTCTGGCTCTCGGTCTCCATGACGACGCGTGCACCGCGCCCCGGCGAGGTGGACGGGCTGCACTACCACTTCGTGTCGCCCGAGCGGTTCGACGAGATGGCCGCGCGCGGCGAGCTCCTCGAGTGGGCGGTCGTGCACGGGCGCAACCGCTACGGCACGCCCCGCGGGCCGGTCGAGGAGCGGCTCGCCGCGGGGGAGCCCGCGCTGCTCGAGATCGACCTGCAGGGTGCGCGGCAGGTGCGCGAATCGATGCCGGACGCGCGGTTCGTGTTCCTCGCCCCGCCCTCGTGGGACGAGCTCGTGCGGCGGCTCGTCGGTCGCGGCACCGAGGACGAGGAGGAGCGCGAGCGGCGCCTCGCCTCGGCCCGCGTCGAGCTCGCCGCCGAGTCGGAGTTCGACCACGTCGTCGTCAACGACGACGTGCACCGGGCGACGGACGAGATCGTCCGTCTCATGGGCATCGAGGTCTGACGAGCACCCATCGCCCCGGCGTCCCGAGGTCCGACGCCGCGACCGGGTAGCATGGTGCGCTGCGCCTCTCGCCGCCCGTGCCCTCACCGGCACCCGCCGGCGGACGCACGCCGACCAGCCCTCCGACGAAACGGGAGTCCTCCGTGTCCGGAACCGTTGCCGCCCCCACGGGCATCACCGACCCGCCGATCGACCGTCTGCTCGAGCGCGCGGACTCCAAGTACGCGCTCGTGCTCTTCTCGGCCAAGCGCGCGCGCCAGATCAACGCGTACTACGCCCAGCTCAACGAGGGCCTCCTCGAGTACGTCGGGCCGCTCGTCGAGACCCGCCCGCAGGAGAAGCCGCTGTCGATCGCGATGCGCGAGATCGACGAGGGCCTGCTCACGTCCGAGCCCACGCCGGAGGCCTGACCTCCCGCCATGCGCGTCGTCCTCGGTGTCGCGGGCGGGATCGCCGCCTACAAGGCGGTCCTGCTGCTGCGGCTGCTGCGGGAGCAGGGGCACGCCGTGCGCGTGGTCCCGACGCGCGCGTCGCTCGAGTTCGTCGGTCGTGCCACCTGGGAGGCCCTGTCGGGCGAGCCTGTGACGACCGACGTCTTCGAGGACGTCGACCAGGTCGCGCACGTCGCCATCGGCAAGACGGCCGACCTCGTGGTCGTCGCCCCCGCGACCGCCGACCTGCTCGCGCGCGCCGCCGCGGGGCGTGCCGACGACCTGCTCAGCGCGACGCTGCTCGTCGCGCGGTGCCCCGTGCTGCTCGCCCCCGCGATGCACACCGAGATGTGGGAGCATCCGGCCACGGTCGCGAACGTCGCCACCCTCCGTGCGCGCGGCGTGCACGTCCTCGACCCCGCGTCGGGACGCCTCACGGGGGCCGACACCGGCCCCGGGCGCCTGCCGGAACCCGAGGAGATCGCCGCGGCCGCGATGGGGCTCGTGGCTCCCGCGCGATCCGCGGACCTCGCCGGCACGCACGTCGTCGTGTCCGCGGGCGGGACGCGCGAGCCCCTCGACCCGGTGCGTTTCCTCGGTAACAGGTCGTCGGGACGGCAGGGCGTCGCGCTCGCGCGTGCCGCGGCCGAGCGCGGCGCACGCGTGACGCTCGTCGCGGCGAACGTCGGGCAAGACGTCCTGGCGCGCACCGGCCCCGGCGTCACTGTCGCCCCGGTGGAGACCGGCGACGAGCTCCGGTCCGCCGTGCGCGCCGCCGCGGTCGACGCCGACGTCGTCGTGATGGCCGCGGCCGTGGCCGACTACCGACCCGCGCGCGTCGCCGACGCCAAGCTGAAGAAGACCGGCGAGGCCCCCGTGCTCGCGCTGGTGGAGACCACCGACGTGCTGCGCGAGCTCGTGACCGACCCGCCGCGCGCCGGTCAGACGGTCGTGGGCTTCGCCGCCGAGACCGGCGACTCCGAGGGCTCCGTCCTCGAGCACGCGCGCGCGAAGGCGGTCCGCAAGGGCGCCGACCTGCTCGTCGTGAACCCGGTCGGGGACGGCCGCGGCTTCGGCACCACGATTAACGACGTCACGATCCTCGACCGTGCGGGTGAGGTCGTCGCGACCGCCGCGGGGACCAAGGACGAGGTGGCGCACGTCGTGTGGGACGCGGTGCTGACGAGACGTCACCTCTGAGAGGTCGCGACGGCGTTACGCTGCCGTCATGACCTCGACGTCCCTGCGCCTGTTCACGTCCGAGTCGGTGACCGAGGGACACCCGGACAAGATCTGCGACCAGATCTCCGACGCGATCCTCGACGCGATCCTCGAGCAGGATCCCACGGCCCGCGTGGCGGTCGAGACGATGGTGACCACGGGCCTCGTGCACGTCGCCGGCGAGGTCACGACGAGCGCGTACGTCGAGATCCCGCAGCTCGTCCGCGAGGTCGTCCGGGGCATCGGCTACACGTCGTCCCTCATCGGCTTCGACGGCGACTCGTGCGGCGTGTCCGTCTCGATCGGGCAGCAGTCGCCGGACATCGCGGCGGGCGTCGACAAGGCGCTCGAGGTGCGCCAGGACGGCGCGGACCTCGACCCCCTGGACCTGCAGGGTGCGGGCGACCAGGGCCTGATGTTCGGCTACGCGAGCGACGAGACGCCGTCGCTGCTGCCGCTGCCGATCTGGCTCGCGCACCGGCTCGCCGAGCGCCTCACGCTCGTCCGCAAGGAGGGCCTGGTCGCGGGTCTGCGGCCCGACGGCAAGACGCAGGTGACCGTCGGCTACGACGGCGACCGCCCGGTCACGCTCGACACCGTGGTGCTCTCGACGCAGCACGAGCCCGACGTCCTCAACGACCACCTCGTCGCGCAGATCGCCGAGCACGTCGTCGCGCCCGTGCTCGCCGACGTCGACATCGACACGTCCGCGTACCGCCTGCTGGTCAACCCGACCGGGCAGTTCGTGATCGGCGGACCGCAGGGCGACGCCGGCCTCACGGGCCGCAAGATCATCGTCGACACGTACGGCGGCATGGCCCGCCACGGCGGCGGCGCGTTCTCCGGCAAGGACCCGTCGAAGGTCGACCGCTCGGCCGCGTACGCGCTGCGCTGGGTCGCGAAGAACGTCGTCGCGGCGGGCCTCGCGCGGCGTTGCGAGGTGCAGGTCGCGTACGCGATCGGCAAGGCGCACCCCGTCGGTCTGTACGTCGAGACCTTCGGCACCTCGCAGGTCTCCGACGAGCGTCTGACCGCCGCGATCCGCCAGGTGTTCGACCTGCGCCCCGCAGCGATCGTGCGCGACCTGGAGCTGCTGCGCCCCGTGTACCGCCGCACGGCGGCCTACGGGCACTTCGGCCGCGACCTGCCCGAGTTCACGTGGGAGCGCACGGATCGCACGGCCGAGCTCATCGCCGCCGTCGGCTGACGCACCGCACCGGACCGGCCCTCCGACGTCGCCGGTGCCTGGGGCGTCGGCGCGACGTGGTGGGATGAGCACCGTGACCGACCCCGCGCCCGAGCAGCCCGCCCTCGCGGGGCTCGAGCCGCCGGCGCCCCGGCGGCGCCGCAGCGCCGCGGCAGCGGGTCCGGCCGAGCACCTGCCCGTCGCGAGGGTCTGCGTCGACCTCGCGCCCCCGCACCTCGACAGACCCTTCGAGTACGTCGTGCCCGCCACCCTCGACGCCGCTGCCCGGCCGGGCGTGCGCGTGAAGGTGCGGTTCGCGGGCCAGGACGTCGACGGGTGGCTGCTGGAGCGCGTGGAGCGGGCCGAGCACGAGGGACGCCTGCTGCCGCTGCGGCGCGTCGTGTCGGCGGAGGCCGTCGTCGCACCCCCCGTGGCGCGGCTCGCCCGCGCCGTCGCGGACCGGTGGGCCGGCACGCTCGCCGACGTGCTGCGCCTCGCCGTGC
>JAEYNO010000028.1 GCA_023412515.1 Actinomycetes bacterium | reverse complement strand
GCACGAGGCCGAGGCCGCCGCCGAGCGCGAGGCCGAGCACGGTGAGCGTGGTCGTCGCGGTGCGGCCGTGGCGCGGGGTCTGCGCGTGGCGCGCCGTGCGGGCGGGGGGTTGCCTCAGGGGCACGGGTCCTCCAGGGGTCGTCCGGGCGTGCGCCGACGGCGCGGTCCGGTGAGCGGGGGTGTGCGCGGCGGGGCCGGTGCGACCGACGGGGCTCTGCGCGCCTCAGATCGTCCGGGGGCGCGGCCTGCCGCGGGGGCGGGGGCCGGCCTTTTCACACCGCACTTCATCCCGGCGCCGCCGGGTTTCTCCCGATGCGTCCGGTCCGGGCGTCCAGGGACCTTCGGCCCGGGCTCGCGCACCGGCCGCGTGACCGTGCGGGCGGGACGGTGAAAGGTGCCGGGCCGTTCCGGGTCCCGCGACTCTCGGGTTATGCTGTCCGCGCTCCGGTGTGGGAGCGCTCTCGCCGTTCTCCCGCGGGACGTTCCGACGCAGACGCCGGTGCTGCACCACCCGTCGGCCCCGCCGACGGTCGACCAGGTACCTGAGCAGGGTCGCTGACACCTGGGCGCGCCGCGTGCGACGCCCCGCCGGCCGGCCGTGCGACGAGGCACGAGAGGCATGCGATGCGGTTCGGCCACTTCGACGACGCGGCACGTGAGTACGTCGTCACGACGCCCCACACCCCCTACCCGTGGATCAACTACCTCGGGTCGGAGCAGTTCTTCTCGCTGCTGTCCCACCAGGCCGGCGGGTACTCGTTCTACCGCGACGCCAAGATGCGCCGCCTCACGCGGTACCGCTACAACAACATCCCCGCCGACGCGGGCGGCCGGTACCTGTACGTCAACGACGGCGGCGACGTGTGGACCCCGTCGTGGCTGCCGGTCAAGGCGGACCTCGACCACTTCGAGGCGCGGCACGGCCTGGGCTACTCGCGCATCACGGGCGAGCGCAACGGCCTGCGCGTCGCGACGACCTTCTTCGTGCCGCTCGGCGAGAACGCCGAGGTGCAGCGCGTCGCCGTCACCAACACGTCCGACGCCGAGAAGACGGTCACGCTCTTCTCGTTCGTCGAGTTCTGCCTCTGGAACGCGCAGGACGACCAGACCAACTACCAGCGCAACCTGTCGATCGGCGAGGTCGAGGTCGAGCAGGACGGCCCGCACGGGTCGGCGATCTACCACAAGACCGAGTACCGCGAGCGGCGCGACCACTACGCCGTGTTCGGCGTGAACACCCGGGCCGACGGCTTCGACACCGACCGCGACACGTTCGTCGGCGCGTACAACTCGCTGGGCGAGGCGGCCGTGCCGCGCGCGGGCGTCTCGGCGGACTCGGTCGCGTCGGGCTGGTACCCGATCGGCTCGCACTCGGTGCGCGTCACGCTCGCGCCGGGCGAGACCCGCGACCTCGTGTACGTCCTGGGCTATCTCGAGAACCCGCAGGACGCGAAGTGGGCCGACGACGCGCACCAGGTCGTCAACAAGGAGGGCGCGCACGCGCTCCTCGGGCGCTTCGCGACGGCCGCGCAGGCCGACGCCGCGATCGAGGCGCTGCAGACGTACTGGACCGACCTGCTGTCGACGTACTCGGTGCGCTCGGGCGACGAGAAGCTCGACCGGATGGTCAACATCTGGAACCAGTACCAGTGCATGGTCACGTTCAACATGTCGCGCTCGGCGTCGTTCTTCGAGACCGGCATCGGCCGCGGCATGGGCTTCCGCGACTCCAACCAGGACCTGCTCGGCTTCGTGCACCTGGTCCCGGACCGTGCGCGGGAGCGCATCGTCGACATCGCGTCGACGCAGTTCCCCGACGGCTCGGCGTACCACCAGTACCAGCCGCTGACGAAGCGCGGGAACAACGACATCGGCTCGGGCTTCAACGACGACCCGCTGTGGCTCATCGCCGGCGTCGCCGCGTACGTCAAGGAGACCGGCGACTGGTCGATCCTCGACGAACCCGTGCCGTTCGACAACGAGCCCGGCTCCGAGGTGCCGCTGTTCGAGCACCTCACGCGCTCGTTCGAGTTCACGGTCCAGCACCGCGGCCCGCACGGCCTGCCGCTCATCGGGCGCGCCGACTGGAACGACTGCCTCAACCTCAACTGCTTCTCGACCGAGCCGGGCGAGTCGTTCCAGACCACCGAGAACCAGGCCGGCGGGCACGCCGAGTCGGTGTTCATCGCGGCGCAGTTCGTGCTCTACGGCGCCGAGTACGCCGCGCTCGCCGAGCGCCGGGGCCTCACCGAGGTCGCGTCGCAGGCCCGCAAGGTCGTCGACGAGGTCCGCGAGGCCGTCCTCGAGCACGGCTGGGACGGCCGCTGGTTCCTGCGCGCGTACGACTTCTTCGGCAACCCCGTCGGCACCGACGCCAAGCCCGAGGGCAAGATCTGGATCGAGCCGCAGGGCTTCGCGGTCATGGCCGGCATCGGCGTGGGCGAGGGCCCCGACGACACCGCGGCCCCCGCCGTGCAGGCGCTCGACGCGGTCGACGAGATGCTCGGCACGCCGCACGGCCTGGTGCTGCAGTACCCCGCGTACACGACGTACCAGATCGAGCTCGGCGAGGTCTCGACGTACCCGCCCGGGTACAAGGAGAACGGTGGCATCTTCTGCCACAACAACCCGTGGGTGATCATCGCCGAGACCGTGGTCGGCCGCGGCGACAAGGCATTCGACTACTACAAGCGGATCACCCCGGCGTACCGCGAGGAGATCAGCGACGTCCACAGGCTCGAGCCGTACGTCTACGCGCAGATGATCGCGGGCAAGCAGGCGCCGCGCGCGGGCGAGGCGAAGAACTCGTGGCTCACGGGCACCGCGGCGTGGAACTTCGTGGCCGTGTCGCAGTACCTGCTGGGGGTCCGCCCCGACTACGACGGCCTGGTCGTCGACCCGCAGATCGGCCCCGACGTCCCGTCGTTCACCGTCACGCGCGTGGCGCGCGGCGCGACGTACGAGATCTCGGTGACCAACTCGGGCGCCCGCGGCGCGCGCGGTGCGCTGGTCGTCGACGGCACGCCCGTCGAGGGCAACCACGTGCCGTACGCGCCCGCCGGGTCGACCGTCCGCGTCGAGGTCACGCTCTGACGACGGGCGCTCACGCGTCCGTCGTCGTGCGCAGGGGGCTGCAGCCGATGACCGTCACCGAACCGCTCGCACCGGTCGCCGCGCCGGCGCCCGCCCCGGTCACCACGACCCGGGCGGCGCCGGCGGGCGCCGTCACGCTGCGCACCGACCGCTGGGAGCTCGACGTGCTCCCCGGCACCGGTGCGTCCCTGGGGGCGGGCCGCATCCGCACGGCCGACGGCGTGTGGCGCGACCTGCTGCGCCCCACGCGGACGTCCGCCGCGGGCGACCCCGAGAAGTGCGCGAGCTTCCCGATGGTGCCGTGGTCCAACCGGATCCGCGGCGGTGTGCTGCCGTTCGCGGGGCGGCGCTGGCAGCTGCAGCGCAACGCTGCCGACGGCACCGCGATCCACGGCGCCGTGCGGTACGCGCGCTGGGACGTCGTCGAGCGCACCGCCACGGCCGTGACGCTGGTGACGGAGACGTCGTGCCAGGTGGGCGTCAACTTCCCGTGGCAGTTCGGCGCGACGATCCGCTACGCGCTCGAGGGCGACGACCTGGTCGTCACGACCTCGGTGCGCAACACCGACGTCGAGGCGTTCCCCGCGGGGTTCGGCCACCACCCGTACCTCAGTCGCGCGCTGCTGCCCGTCGGCGCGCCCGTGCGCGAGTACCCGCCGACCGCCGGGCCCGTGCTGCACGTGCCCGCCTCGGCGGGGTACCGGCTCACGGGCGCGCTGCCCGACGGCCCCGCCGGGGCGGTGCCGCCGCGCGCCGACTTCCGCGTGCCGCGCGCGCTGGGCACGGCGTTCGTCGACGACGTGCTGACCGACCTCGAGCCCGGTGCGCCCGTGACGGTCGAGTACCCCGACGAGGGCGTGCGCCTCGACCTGACGATGGACCCGGTGTACCGGCACCTCGTGCTGTACGCGCCGCGGCGCCGCTGCTACTTCGCGGTCGAGCCCGCCACCAACGTCAACGACGGGTTCACGCTGCACGAGCAGGGCGTGCCCGGCACGGGCGTGTTCGTGCTCGAGCCCGGGCAGGAGCGCACCGGCACGTTCCGGCTGGCCGTCACGGTCTGAGCAGAGCGGGTGTCTCGGTCCGAGCTGGGCTGGTCGGCTGTCGAGGTCTGAACCGGGCTGGTCGGCTGTCGCGGTCTGAACCGGGTCGGTCCGCTGTCGAGGAGCCTCGTGGGGTCGGACGCCGGCAGGGTCTGCGCGTGCTCCGTGGTCGCGCCCACCCGGTGACGTGGCGAGTGCCTGCGCCGTCTCGTCACCGGTGGTGGGCGGTCGGGCATCTCGAGGGATGGAACCGCCCGTCTGCGAGACCGGGCTGAGGTCACCGATCCGCTCCGTGCGCTCTCCCAGCCCGGTCTCACCCACGCCGGGTCCCATCGGGTGGGACACGGCCGGCCCCGGTGGGGTCGGCGGGGAGCGCCGGCGGGCCGGACCCGTCGGCCGGAGGCGTGTCCCGACCGGCCGGGGCCCGGGCGGCTGCCCGATCAGGAGGTACCCGATCAGGAGGTGCCCGAGGGTCGGCCGCGTCAGTGCGCGTGCGCGTGGCCGTGCCCGCCGGCGCCGCTGCCCGGGGGCGAGCCGACCGCGGCGATCGCCGCGACGACCGTCGTCAGCGGGATCGCGAGCACCAGGCCGGTCGCACCGGCGAGCGTCCGGACGATCTCCTCGGCGAACGCGCCGCCCGTCAGCGTGACGATCAGCGGCTGGTCGTACAGCTCGAGCAGCAGCAGGAGCGGCAGCGACGCCCCCGCGTAGGCGAACGCGATCGTGTAGACCGTCGACGCGATGTGGTCGCGCCCGATCCGCATGCCGCGCGCCGTCAACGTCCGCCACGACGCGGACGGGTCGGCCGCGCGCAGCTCCCACACCGCGGCGGCCTGCGTGATCGTCACGTCGTTCAGCACGCCGATGCCCGCGAGCACGACGCCCGACAGGAACACGCCGCGCAGCACGTGCACGCCGTCCGCGCCGAGCGCACGGGCCAGCGCGAACGTGTCCTCCGACGTCACCGGCTGCAGGTGCGCCACGTGCGCGCCCAGCACCCCGAGCCCGGTGACCATCGCCAGGCCCAGCAGCGTGCCGACGAGCGCCGTCGTCGTCCGCAGCGAGACGCCGTGCGCGAGGTACAGCACCACCACGACGATCGCGGTCGACCCGGCCAGCGCGACCGCGAGCCCGTCCTGCCCCGCGACCAGCGCGGGCAGCATGTAGACGCCGAGCACGACGAACGCGATCCCCAGCCCGAGCAGCGCCCGCAGCCCGCGCAGCCCCGCGACGAGCGTCGTGACCAGGGCGAACGCGAGCGCGAACGCTCCGAGCGGGAGCGTGCGGTCGACGTCGTGCCACGCCCACACCTCGGCCTCCCCGGCCGTGGCGGGGTAGTGCTCGAGCGTCACCCGCGTGCCCGCGGGCAGGTCGGCCGCCTCGGTGCCGGAGGTCGCGAACACGTCGACCTCGCGGCCCGCCGACGTCCGCGCCGTGACCTGCAGGCACTGGACGCTCTGCGGCACCGTGCCGTCCGGCAGCACGTCCTCGACCGTGCCGTCGCACGACTGCATCCGCGCGTCCACGACCTGCGCGCCGACGTACCGCACGCCCGCGTCGGACAGGGTGGTGCGCGGCCCGTCGCCCGACGGCCACGTGAGCGCGATGCCCAGCAGCGCGGCGAGCGCGCAGACCACGACGACGGCTCCCAGCAGCACGCGCGTCGCGGTCCCGCGCGGGTGCGGCGCCTCGTGGGTGGCGCCGCGTCGTGCACGCCGACGGGTGGGGGTCGCGGGCGCGGCGTGCCCCGGGGCGCCGGTGCCGTGCGGGACGGTGCCGGTCGTCGCCGGTCCGGCTGCTGCTGGTCCGGCTGCTGCTGGTCCGGCTGCTGCCGGTCCTGCTGCCGGTCCTGCTGCCGCAGGGTCGTCCGTGGCGGGCCCGGTCGCCGTGGGGTCGTGCGCGACGGTCGCGGGCTCGGTCGGGCGGGGTGCGGGCTCGGTCGGGCTCACGGGCCGATTCTTCCCTCCGACGTGCGGGTCGTGCTGCGGCGCGGCGGTCCGCGCGTCGCGCCGGGCCCGCGCGGGGTCGCGTCGACCTCGGTCCTCGTCCGCCGGGCGCGCGTCTCCGACGCCGGGCGCGCATCCCC
>JAEYNO010000424.1 GCA_023412515.1 Actinomycetes bacterium | reverse complement strand
GCGGCGGCGGTCGCCCGGGCGTGCGCGAGCGACGCCTGCGCGCCGACGACGACGACGGGCCGCCCGACGGTCCGCAGCGTGAGCGTCTGCACGACCCTGCCGGTGCGTCCGCCCCGGATCGCCGCGGTCGCGCCGGACCACAGGAACGCGCCGATCAGCGCCGCCCACGCGACGGTCACGAGGTCGGGCGTCAGGCCGAGCACGAACGGGCGGCCCAGCACGACGAGCACGAGCCCGACCGCGACGGCACGACCGGCCCACCCCGCGACCACGGCGCCGCGGTGCCGGTCCCGGGTGAGGGCCCACACGCCGGCCTCGAGCACGCGTCCGCCGTCCAGCGGCAGGCCCGGCACGAGGTTGAACAGCCCGACGAACCCGTTGGCCGCGGCACCGGCCCACAGCAGGGTCTGCAGCAGCGACCCGGCAGGCGCGAGGTGGTTCGACACGAGCAGGAAGGCGCCCGCGAGCGCGATGCTCGCGACGGGCCCGACGACCGCGACGAGCGCGCTGGTGCCGGGCGTGGCCGCGGCGCTGCGGAACGTGGTGTGCCCGCCCCAGAGCGTGAGGACGAACGCCTCGGGCTGCTCGCCGCGGGCCTTGCCGACGAGCCCGTGCGCGAGCTCGTGCACCAGCACGGACGCGAACAGCAGCACGACGAACACGAGGGCCACGACATAGGGCAGCGCGCCGCCGCCGGTGGTCCAGGTGGCCGCGGCGGGCGCGAAGACGAACGTGAGGACGACGGCGGCGAGCGGCCAGCTGCGGGCGACGACGACGGGCGCGCCCGCGACGTGGCCGAGCAGCCAGCCGGCGGGACGGTCGTGCCGGGGTGCGTTCACGCACGCCAGCCTACGGTCGCGGGTGCGCCCCGACGGCCGCCCGCCGCCCGTGGTCGCGAGCGGTGCGACGGGGCGCGGGGCGTCCTGGCGGGGTTGTGGGCGGGGGCGCCTACCCTCGTCGCGTGAGCGTGGACACCGACCGGACGACCGACCTCGCCGAGCGGCGGCAGCCACCCGCGGCGCCGGACGGCGCGGACCCCGCGACCGAGCCGCGCGTGCCGGGCCTGTCGCCGTCGCGCGCGAACGACTTCCTGCAGTGCCCGCTGCTGTTCCGGTTCCGCGTGGTCGACCGGCTGCCCGAGCCGGCGTCGCCCGCCGCCGCGCGGGGCACGCTCGTGCACGCCGTGCTCGAGCACCTGTTCGACCTGCCCGCGGCGGAGCGGACCCTGGAGGCCGCGAGCGCGACGCTGCCGGCGCGCTGGGACGCGCTGCTCGACGAGGAGCCGCGCTACCGCGAGCTGCACGCGGACGACGCGGCCCGCGAGGAGTTCCTCGCGGGCGCGCGGCGCCTGCTGGAGACGTACTTCACGCTCGAGGACCCGACGCGCCTGGAGCCCCGCGCGCGGGAGCTGCACGTGCGCCACGACCTCGAGGACGGGCCACGGCTGCGCGGCGTGGTCGACCGGGTCGACGTCGCGCCGAACGGCTGGGTCCGGGTCGTCGACTACAAGACGGGCCGGTCGCCGCGCCCGGGGTACGAGAGCTCGGCGCTGTTCCAGATGCGGTTCTACGCGTACGTCGTGTGGCGCACGCGCGGCGTGCTGCCCAAGCGGCTGCAGCTCGCGTACCTGGGCGACGGCGTGGTGGTGAGCCACGAGCCCACCGAGTCCGAGATGCACACGCTCGAGGCCCGCGTCCGGTCGATCTGGGCGGGCATCGAGGACACCGCGCGCAGCGGCGACTGGCGTCCGCGCACGTCACGGCTGTGCGACTGGTGCTCGTTCCGCGACCGCTGCCCGTCCTTCGGGGGCACCCCGCCGCCCGTGCCGCCCGGCGCGGTCGAGCGGGCGATCGGCGTCGCCCCCGCTTCCTGAACGCCCGCCCATCCGTGGGGCCGTCGGCTCCGAACCCTCCACGACAGGCGAGCGACGAGGAGCGACCCTAAGATGCCCGGCCCCCACCCGACGAACCTCCGCGACGGCGGTGCGGTGCGCGCGCGCCGCACCGGTGGCGTGCGGCGTCCGTGCGCGTCGGTGCCGTGCGCGTCGGTGCCGTGCGTGCACCGGCACCGGGCCGCGCCCGCGCACCGGCCCGGTCCGCACCGCGCGCGCTGCGTCCGCCGCACGTCCGCCGCGCCGGGCCCGGCCGGGTGGGGCACACTGGCGCCCGTGCCCGCACCTTCCTCCCCGCCACCCGCGGTCGGCTCGGTCGAGGAGCACCTCCTGCGCGTCGCGGGGGGCGACCAGGACGCCTTCGTGCACGTCTACGACACGCTGTCGCCGGTCGTGCACGGCACGGCCCTCGCGGTGCTGCGCGACCCGCACCACGCCGCCGAGGTGACGCAGGAGGTCATGGTCGAGGTGTGGCGCACCGCGGCAAGGTTCGAGCCGGCCAAGGGCTCCGCCCGCACGTGGGCCGCGACGCTCGCGCACCGCCGCGCGGTGGACCGCGTGCGCTCGGTGCAGGCGCAGCGCCGCCGCGACCAGGCGGCGCTGGACGCCGACGTGCCGCGCCCGTACGACGAGGTCGCCGAGGAGGCCGAGGGCAACCTCGAGGCGGCCCGGGTGCGGCACTGCCTCGGCGGCCTGACGGACACGCAGCGCACCGCCGTGGAGCTCGCCTACTACGGGGGCCTGAGCTACCGCGAGGTCGCCGCGCGTCTCGGCGCCGCGCTGCCCACGGTCAAGAGCCGGATCCGCGACGGCCTGCTGCGGCTGCGCGACTGCCTGGGGGTGGTGGCGTGAGCGAGCACCCGACCGACGACGCGACGCGCGAGCTGCTCGGCGCGTGGGCGCTCGACGCCGTGTCGGACGACGAGCGGGCGGCCGTCGAGGCGTTGCTCGCACGCGACCCGGAGGCCGCGGTGCACTCCTGGATGAGCCGGGCGGTCTGGTGCAGGGCCCACCGGTCCAGCGTATCCATCTGATCGAGAGGCACGGCGTCGCGCGCCGGAT
>JAEYNO010000406.1 GCA_023412515.1 Actinomycetes bacterium | reverse complement strand
GCGATGTCCCGCGGGTCGCCGTCGGCGCACGCGCTCAGGCCCAGGGCCAGCGCACCCGCGGTGGCGAGCCCGAGCAGGAGGCGCGCGGGACGGTGTCCGACGGGGCGGCGGGCGGGCGTGGGGGCGGTCACGGTGGCTCCTTCGGGGCGGGGCCGGGACCGTCGTGGTCCCGGGAGGCGACAGTCTGCCGCGCGGCGCGGGCGGCCGCGCGCCGTCTCACGAGGTCCTCGTACGACATCCGTCGACCCCGCCCCGCCCGCCGTCGTGCCGGGCCCGGGCAGGGCGACGCCCCGCCGGCACGGCCGGCGGGGCGTCGGAGCGGTGACGAGGGGGCGCCCCGTGGGGAGGGACGCCGGACCGTCGGGGAGTCGGTCAGGCCCCCGCCCGCTCGCGGCGGCTACGGACGTCCTCCAGCGACGTGCCGTAGTAGGCCGCGGTCATGATGTCCTTCATGTCGTCGATCATCGGCATGCGCGGGTTGGCCGGTGCGCACTGGTCCTCGTAGGCGCCCATGGCGACCTCGTCGAGGCGCGACATGAACTCCTGCTCGTCGACGCCCTGCGCCTGGAACGACGCCGGGATCCCGACCTTGGCGCGCAGCGCCTCGACCGCGAGGGCGAACGACTCGACGCCCTCCTCGGGCGTCGACGCCGGCAGGCCGAGCATCTGCGCGATCGCCGCGAACCGCTCGGGAGCCACGTAGGACTCGTACTTCGGCCAGCTCGTGAGCTTGGTCGGGACGGTGCCGTTGTAGCGGATCACGTGCGGCAGCAGGGTCGCGTTCGTGCGGCCGTGCACCAGGTGGTACGTCGAGCCGACGACGTGCGCCATGGCGTGCACGATCCCGAGGAACGCGTTGCCGAACGCCATGCCGGCGATCGTGCCGGCGTTGTGCATCTTGGCGCGCGCGTCCTTGGTGGCCGGGTCGGCCGGGTCGCCGTTCACCGACTGCGCGAGGTTGTCGAAGATCAGGCGGATCGCTTGCAGCGCCATGCCGTCGGTGAAGTCGTTGGCGTAGACCGCGACGTACGCCTCGATCGCGTGCGTCAGGGCGTCGAAGCCCGAGTCGGCGGCGAGCGAGCGCGGCATCTTCGACGTGAGCACCGGGTCGATGATCGCGACGGTCGGCGTCAGCGCGTAGTCCGCGAGCGGGTACTTCTTGCCCGCGTCGGGGTCGGAGATGACAGCGAACGGCGTGACCTCGGCGCCCGTGCCCGACGTGGTCGGGATGCAGACGAGCTTGGCCTGGTCGCCCAGCGTCGGGAACTTGAACGCGCGCTTGCGGACGTCGAAGAACTTCTGCTTGAGGTCCGAGAACACGATCTCGGGGTGCTCGTACAGCAGCCACATGACCTTGGCGGCGTCCATCGGCGAGCCGCCGCCGAGCGCGATGATGGTGTCGGGGCGGAAGTGCCGCATGTTCGCGGCGCCCTTCTGCACGGTCTGCACGGACGGCTCGGGCTCGACCTCGTCGATGATCTGCACGGCCACGTTGTTCGAGCGGCGGCGCAGCACGTCGAGGACCTTGTCGACGAACCCGAGGGTCGTCATGGTCGTGTCGGTGACGATGGTGACGCGCTCGACGTCCGCCATGTCCGCGAGGTAGCGGATGGCGTTCGGCTCGAAGTACGTCTTGGCGGGGACCTTGAACCACTGCAAGTTGTTGTTCCTCCGGCCCACGCGCTTGACGTTGATGAGGTTCACCGCCGACACGTTGTTCGACACCGAGTTGTGGCCGTAGGAGCCGCAGCCCAGGGTCAGCGACGGGATGAAGGCGTTGTAGATGTCGCCGATGCCGCCGAGCGACGACGGCGCGTTGCAGATCACGCGGATGGCCTTGACGCGCTTGCCGTACTCGACGGTGAGCGCCTCGTCCTGCGTGTGGATCGCGGCCGAGTGGCCCAGGCCGTCGAACTCGACCATCTTCTCGGCGAGGGTCATGCCCTCCTCGGTGGTGCCGGCGCGCAGCACCGCGAGGACGGGGCACAGCTTCTCGCGCGTGAGGGGTTCGAACGGTCCGACGCCCGAGACCTCGGCGAGGATGATCGAGGTGTCCGCCGGCACCGTGAAGCCGGCCTGCTCGGCGATCCACACGGGCGACTTGCCGACGACCGCGGGGTTGAGCTTGGCACCGGCGCAGTTCTCGCCGCCGGCCTCGACGCCGAAGATGAACTGCTCGAGCTTGGCCTTCTCGGCGGGCGTCGCGCGGTACGCGTGCAGCCGGGCGAACTCGGCCATGGCGGCGTCGTAGATCTCGTCGTCCAGGATCACGGCCTGCTCGGACGCGCAGATCACGCCGTTGTCGAACGCCTTGCTGAGCACGATGTCGTTGATCGCGCGGGCCAGCTTGGCGCTCTTCTCGACGTACGCCGGGACGTTGCCCGCGCCGACGCCCAGGGCGGGCTTGCCGCACGAGTACGCGGCCTTGACCATGGCGTTGCCGCCGGTCGCGAGGATCGTGGCGACCCCCGGGTGGTTCATGAGGGCGCCGGTCGCGGCGAGCGACGGGAGCTCGACCCACTGGATGCAGTGCTCGGGCGCGCCCGCGGCGACCGCGGCGTCGCGCACGATGCGCGCGGCGGCGACCGACGACCGCTGCGCGTTCGGGTGGAACGCGAAGATGATCGGGTTGCGGGTCTTGAGCGAGATGAGCGACTTGAAGATCGCGGTCGAGGTCGGGTTCGTCACGGGCGTGATGCCGGCGATGACGCCGACGGGCTCGGCGATCTCGGTGATGCCGTTGAGCTCGTCGACGTTGATGACGCCGACGGTCTTGAGGTTCGCCATCGAGTTGGTGACGTGCTCGCACGCGAAGATGTTCTTCACGGCCTTGTCCTCGAAGACGCCGCGCCCGGTCTCCTCGACCGCGAGCTTGGCGAGCTGACCGTGCTGGTCGAGCGCCGCGACCGCGCCCTTCTTGACGAAGCGGTCGACGTCCTCCTGCGTCATGGACTCGAACTGTGCGAGCGCCTTGGTGGCGTTGGCGACGAGCTCGTCGATCGCGAGCGCGACCGCGTCGGCCTCGCTGACGCCGAGGGCGGTGCCGGCGGGCTCCGCGACGGCGGTGGCCGAGGTCGCCTCGGCGGGCGCGTCGGCGGGGGCCTTCGCGCGGGTGCTCTTCTTGGTGGTCTCGGACACCTTCGACTCCCCTGGTAGTGGTGAGAAGGGGCGGACGCTGGAGTCGTCCGTCGCTGTCTCCGACGCTAGGGAAAGGGGGTCCCAGATACGTGGGATGAAAGTCCCCGCGCCCTGTGGACAACTCTCCCGGCGAGCCTGAGTCGGGGGTGCGCCGGGACCTGGGTCCCGCCCCGTGTCGCCGGCCTCGGCGCGCGCGGCCCGGCGCCGCACGCTGCACGGATGACACGCGCGCGACGCCTCGCCTAGCATCGGCCCGACTCGCCGGGGCCGTGCGCGCGACAGGGGACCTCGCCCCGCACCCGGGCTCCGGCAGTCCGACGCGCCCCGTGCGGGGCGCGCGGGACCCCGGGGACGCACTGTGATCAGGATCGGCATCGTCGAGGACGACAACGCGTGCGCGACGCGTCTCGTCGAGCACCTGCGACGGTACGAGCGCGAGCAGGGCCGGCGGTTCGCCGTCGCGCGCTTCGCCGACGGCGCGCAGGCCGTCGCGGCGCACCGCCCGGGCGCGGTCGACCTGCTGCTGCTCGACGTCGAGATGCCCGCGCTCGACGGCTTCTCCGCGGCCCGCGCGATCCGTGCCGTCGACCCCGACGTGCCGATCGTGTTCGTCACGCACCTCGCGCAGCAGGCCGCGCGCGGCTACGAGGTCGAGGCGCTGGGCTACGTCGTCAAGCCCGTGCCGTACTTCGCGTTCGCGCAGCAGGTGACGCGCGCGCTCGCACGCGTGCGCCGCGACCACGAGGACGCGCTGCTCCTGACGGTCGACGGCGGCCTCGAACGGGTCCCCGTCGCGGACGTCGTGAGCCTCGAGAGCGCCCGCAACCGCACGACGGTGCACACGCTCAGCACGCAGCACTCCGTCGTGCGGCCGCTCAAGGCGCTCGAGGCCGCGCTGCCGGGCGCGGGCTTCGCGCGCGCGGGGGCCGGCGCGGTCGTGCACCTGCGGCACGTGCTGGCGGTGCGCGACGGCGAGGCCGTGCTCGTCGACGGCCGGCGCGTGGCCATCAGCCGCGCCCGTCGCAAGGCGTTCCTCGCCGCGCTGACCGACCACCTCGGGGCGCGAGCGTCGTGATCCTCGCCCCCCTGGTCGACGCCCTCGCGGACGTCCCTCCCGACATCCCGCGCGTCCTCACCGGTCTCGCCGAGTGGCTCGCGTGCGTCGTGTACGTGCTGCTGCGCCGGCGCCGCTGGCCGTGGTCGCGGTTCGTGGTGCTCGCCGTCGCGGCGCTCGCGGTGCAGGTCGGCGTGCAGGTCGGCGCCGGGCACCTGCCGCTGGGCCTGTGGACCGTGGGCATGGCCGCCGCGGTCGCCGCGATGTACGGGTTCATCGTGTCGGCCGCGAAGGTGTCGGCGCGCGACGCCGGCTACTTCGCGGCGCGCGCGCTCGTGCTCGCCGAGCTCGTCGCGGCGCTGCACTGGCAGATGCACGTGTTCTTCTTCGTGCCCGAGGGGCGCGCCGACGGCGTGTGGTCCACGGGGTTCTTCGTGCTCGTGTACGCCGCGGCGTTCGCGGGCGCGTACGTCGCCGAGGCGCGGCACTTCCGGTCGCGGCAGTCCCTCGACGTCACGTCGGGCGAGCTCGCGTCGACCGTCGCGATCGCGCTCGTGACGTTCTTCATGAGCAACATCAGCTTCCTCAACGCGAACACGCCGTTCTCGGGCCGCCTGGGCCCCGAGATCTCGTACATCCGCACGCTCGTCGACCTGTGCGGCTTCGTCGCGCTGTACGCCCAGCAGGGGCAGCGGCTGCAGCAGCGGGCGCGCGCCGAGGTGCGCGCGGTCGACGAGATGCTGCGCCGCCAGCACGAGCAGTACCTGCAGTCCAAGCGCAGCATCGAGGTCGTCAACCGCAAGTACCACGACCTCAAGCACCAGATCGCGGTCATCCGTGCCGAGGACGACGACGACCGGCGCAGGTCCTACCTCGACGACCTCGACGCGAGCATCTCGGGGTACGCGCGGCAGGCGGACACGGGCAACGGCGTGCTCGACGTCGTGCTCACCACCAAGAGCCTCGAGTGCGCCGAGCGCGGCATCACGCTCACGTACGTCGTGGACGGCGCGGCGCTCGACTTCGTCTCGACCATGGACCTCGCGGCGCTGTTCGGCAACGCGCTCGACAACGCGATCGACGGCGCCGCGGCCGTGCCCGCGACCGACCAGCGCCTGGTCAAGGTCGCGGTGTACGCGCGCGACCGGTTCGTGCTGCTGTCGTTCGAGAACTACTTCACGGGCGAGCTGCGCACCGAGGACGGCGACATCGTCACGCGCCGCGCCGACCGCACGCGCCACGGCTACGGCCTGAAGTCGATCCGGCACACGGCCGAGAAGTACGACGGCTCGATGACGGTCAACACCGAGGGCGGCTGGTTCGTGCTGCGGATCCTGCTGCCCGTGCCGCAGGACGCGCCCGCGCGGCGACCGGCGCGGCCCCGCCCGCGCGCCGCGGCCGAGCCCACCCCGTGACGCGCGCGCGCTCAGCGCGCGGCGACCACCACGCTCGAGTCCCACAGGGACAGCGCGGACGCGATCGCCATGTGCATGTCGAGGTACAGGTACGACCCGAGGCGGCCGCCGAAGTGCACGCCGGGCTCGTCGGCCGCCAGGGCGCGGTACTCCTGCAGGCGGGCGCGGTCGTGCGGCGTCGCGACGGGGTAGTACGGCTCGTCGTCGGGCCCGGCGGCGCGCGACGTCTCGCGCATGACGACCGTGCGGTCCTGCGCGTGGCGGTCCTCGCGCTCGGGGTGGAAGTGCCGGAACTCGTGGATCCGGGTCCATGGCACGTCGAGGTCGGCGTAGTTCATGACGCTCGTGCCCTGGAAGTCCCGCACCGGCAGCACCTCGGTCTCGAGGTCGAGCGTGCGCCAGCCCAGCGGTCCGTGGTGGTGGTCGAAGTAGCGGTCGACGGGCCCGGTGTAGACGATCGGCACCTGCCCGCGCGCGGCGGCCTTCGACAGCGGCTGCGCGGGGTCGAGGAAGTCGACCCCCAGGCGCACGTCGATGCGGGGGTGCGACGCCATGGCCTCGAACCACGGCCCGTACCCGTCGGCGGGCAGACCCTCGTAGGTGTCGGAGAAGTAGCGCGCGTCGTACGTGTAGCGCACCGGCAGCCGCGAGATGACCGACGCGGGCAGCTCGCGCGGGTCGGTCTGCCACTGCTTGGCGGTGTAGCCGCGCACGAACGCCTCGTACAGCGGGCGCCCGATGAGCGAGACGGCCTTCTCCTCGAGGTTCGCGGCCGTGGCGGCGTCGACCTCGGCGGCGTGCTCGGCCACCAGGGCGCGCGCGGCGTCGGGTCCCATCGCGGTGCCGAAGAACTGGTTGAGCGTGCCGAGGTTGATCGGCAGCGGGTAGACCGTGCCCGCGTGCGTCGAGAAGACGTGGTGCCGGTAGTCGGTGAACGCCGTGAACCGGCGCACGTACCGCCACACGCGCTCGTTCGACGTGTGGAAGATGTGCGAGCCGTACCGGTGCACCTCGATGCCCGTGGCCTCGTCGACGCTCGACCACGCGTTGCCGCCCAGGTGGTCGCGCCGGTCGACGACCGTGACGCGCAGCCCCGCCTCCGCGGCGCGCTCGGCGACCGTGAGGCCGAACAGGCCGGCGCCGACGACGAGCAGGTCCATGCGACGACCCTCCGGTGCGGGGGAGCGCCCGGCCGGACGGCCCGGGCGGCTCGCAGTCTAGGCCGGGGCCGCGCGTGCCCCGGGCGCGCCCGGCGGGGGCGACCGAACGGCCACGGGATCCGACGGATCGTGCGACCCGGGCACCCCGGTGCGGCGTGCGGTGGTTGCGTGGTGGCCGCCCGCGCCGAGCGCCGCCGCGGGCCGGCGGGACCCCGGCAGGCGGGTGCGGCCGTGACCGGCGAGGGAGGACCCCACCCGTGGACGGCGTGACCTACATCGGCGTGGTCGACGACGACCCGCACTCGCGCGCGACGGTCGTCGCGCACCTCCAGCGGTACGAGGAGGAGCACGGCGTCGAGTTCTCGGTGCGCACGTTCTCGGACGGCGCGCAGCTCACGCGCGGGTACCGCGCCGACTTCGACGTGCTGTTCCTCGACGTCGAGATGGCCCGCATGGACGGGTTCGAGACCGCGCACGCGGTGCGCGCGCTCGACGACCGCGTCGTCATCGTGTTCATCACGCGCATGGCGCAGATGGCGATCAAGGGCTACGAGGTCGACGCCCTGAGCTACCTGGTCAAGCCCGTGCCGTACTTCGCGTTCTCGCAGGAGCTCGCGCGGTCCCTGCAGCGCGTGCGGCGCACGCAGTCGGAGGGCGTCATGCTCCCGGTCGCGGGCGGCACGGCGCGCGTCGACGTGGCGGACATCGTGTACGTCGAGAGCATCAAGCACCGCATCGTCGTGCACGCGATCGGGCGGAAGTACGCGTTCACGGGGACCCTCAAGGCGATCGAGGAGCAGCTCGCCGGGCAGGGGTTCTTCCGCAGCAACAACTGCTACCTCGTGAACCTGCGCCACGTGCACGCCGTGCGGCAGTCGACCTCGGTGATGCTCGGCGGCGACGAGCTGCAGATCAGCCGCGCCCGCAAGCGCGCGTTCCTCGACGCGATGGCGGACCACCTCGGCGGCCGCGTGCCGTGACCTGCCCGTGACCTGAGGGACTGTTCGTGCACGCAAAGCGACGGTCCGTGTAGGGGCACGGTCCGGCGCCGCGGGCGCTGCCTAGCGTGATCGCGCCGGCCACGGGACCACGTCGTCCCGGGCGGCGACGGGTTCGCGAGTGCGCCGCGCGTGCACCGGCTCAGCGGTCCCACCCCGACGACGGGGCGGTGACGACGGGCGCGGGCGGGGCCACGAGACGACAAGGGAAGGTCGATGAAGACAACGAGTACGGCGCGGGTCGCCGCCAGCCGGTCGGCACGCCTCACGAGCGCCGCGCTGGTCGCGGGCCTCACGCTCACGGGCCTGGCGGCGTGCACCGCCGGCGACACCGACGACAAGGGCGCGTCCGCCGACGAGTTCACGACGCGCGAGGTGTCGGACGGCAAGACGACGTTCGTCGTCGTCGACAACCCCGGCGACGCCCCGACGCTCTCCTACGGCGCGGACAGCGACGTCGAGCTCCTCTCGGAGGAGGTCGACGGCGCGAAGGTCGCGTTCAAGGACATGAACGGCAACGGCGAGCTGGACGCGTGGGAGGACTGGCGCAAGTCCCCGCAGGAGCGCGCCGCCGCCCTCGCCGAGGACCTGTCGATCGAGCAGATCGCGGGCCTCATGCTCTTCAGCTCGCACGAGCGCTCGCAGGCCGACGGCCTCACCGACGCGCAGAAGGAGTACCTGACGGACTCCCACCTGCGCAACGTGCTGCACGCGGGCCCGAGCGACGTCAAGGCGACCGTCACGTGGGCGAACCAGATGCAGGCGTTCGCCGAGTCGCTCGCGACCGAGGGCGAGCCGTACGTGCCCGTCAACTTCGCGTCCGACCCGCGGTCGACCGCCGGCTCCGGCGGGTACAACGCCGAGGGCGACGACATCTCCCGCTGGCCGTCGAACCTCGGCCTCGCGGCCACGTTCGACGTGACGCACATGGACGAGTTCGCGCAGATGTCGTCCGCGGAGTACCGCGCGCTCGGCATCACCACGGCGCTCAGCCCGCAGATCGACCTCGCGACCGAGCCGCGCTGGCTGCGCGTCGGCGGCACGTTCGGCGAGGACGTCGACCAGAACACCGAGCTCGCCGCGTCGTACGTGCACGGCTACCAGAGCACGCGCGGCCAGGACGGCTGGGGCTCCGAGTCCGTCAACGCGATGATCAAGCACTGGGCCGGCGACGGCCCCGGCGAGGGTGGCCGCGAGGCGCACACCAACGCCGGCAAGTACGGCGTGTACCCGGGCGGCAACTTCGACGAGCACACCAAGGCGTTCCTCGGGTCGCTCGACTCGGCCGCCGTCATGACGGCGTACTCGATCGCGCTCGACGGCGACGGCGAGCCGCTGTTCGGCGAGCGCCGCGGCGCCGCGTACGACCACGGCCGCATGGACCTGCTCCGCAAGGAGAACGGGTACGAGGGCGTCGTCGTCACCGACTGGGGCGTCACGTCGAGCTACCTCGACCCCGAGAAGCCGTTCGGCATGGGCTGGGGCGCCGAGGACCTCACCGACGAGCAGCGTCACTACGAGGTGCTGCGCACGGGCCACGACATGTTCGGCGGCAACAACAAGGTCGAGCCGGTGCTGGCCGCGCACGAGATGTGGCAGAAGGACTTCGAGGCCGGCAAGAACGACGTGGACGCGGACACCCGCTTCCGCGAGTCGGGCAAGCGCATCCTCACGATGTTCTTCCAGCCGGGCCTGTACGAGAACGCGTACCTCGACCTCGAGGAGTCGCAGAAGGTCCTCGCGAGCGACGACAAGGTCGAGGCCGGCTACGCCGCGCAGCTCGACTCGGTCGTCATGCTGAAGAACGACGGCGGCACGATCGCGAAGTCCGACGCCGCGGCGTGGAAGGACAAGAAGGTCTACATCCCGCGGTCGTACAACGTGGGCTTCGCGGGTGCGTTCGGGCCCGCCGAGTACAAGGAGGCCCCCGGCCTCACGCTCGAGGTCGCCGAGGAGCTGTTCGGCGAGGTCGTCACCGACGAGGCCGAGCTCGACGCCGACGGCAAGGTCGTGAGCTACACCGCGCCCGACCTGTCCGACGTGGACCTCGTGCTGGTCGGCATGTCCAGCCCGGACAACGGCGGCACCTTCTCGAACATCGGCCACGACGTCGAGAACGACACGTGGTACCCGCTGTCGCTGCAGTACCGCCCGTACACGGCCGACGGCCCGAACGTCCGCCAGACGTCGATCGGCGGCGACATCCTTCCCGACGGGACGAAGCAGAACCGCTCGTACTTCGGCAACACCTCGAAGATCGCGAACGAGTCGGACCTCGACGCGTTCGAGCGCGCCACGGCCGCCGTCGCGGCGTCCGGCAAGGAGATCCCCGTGATCACCGTGCTCAAGGCGATCAACCCGGTCGTCCCGGCCGAGTTCGAGGCCGCGTCCGACGCGATCGTCGTCGGGTTCGGCACGAGCGACAAGGCGCTCCTCGAGGTCGCGCTCGGGCTCCACGAGCCCGCCGGCCGCCTGCCGATCCAGTTCCCGAAGGACATGGACACGGTCGAGGCGCAGCAGGAGGACGTCAGCAAGGACATGACGCCCTACACCGACGCGTCGGGCAACACGTACGACTACGGCTTCGGCCTGAACTTCGCGGGCCCGATCGGCTGACCCGCGCACCGTCCGGGCCGGTCGGCGACCACGTCGTCGGCCGGCCCGGGCACCGCACCGGCGGGCGTCCTGCGGACACCGACCGGTGCGGGCCTGGGCCGCGGGGTGGGCTCGCGGCCGGAACCCACGAAGGAGCAGAAGTGAAGCGGAACAAGATGCTGCACACCGGGCTCGGCCTGCTGGTCGCCGCGACGGGCGTCTTCGGCCTCGCGGCCTGCGGCAACGACGACGGCGGCAGCCAGGACTCCGGCACGTCGGACAGCGCCGCGGCCGAGGTCGACGTCAAGGACGACCTCGAGAACGCGCGCAAGGCCGTCGCCGACGCGCTCGCCGAGGACGACTCGTGGGCGCAGATCATGCTCGCGAGCGACGTGGACTCGCCGACCGTGAAGTACGGCCTGCTGGTCGTGCCCTACTCCTACTCGGACGCCGCCTCGCGCGTGCAGGGCACCATCACGATCACCGACGGCAAGTACACGATCGACGCCGACTCGGCCGCGACGGGCGACACCTGGCGCATCGACCAGGACGGCAAGATCACCGAGGTCTCGGAGTAACGAGCCCCGCCGGCCCGCCCACGGGGGGGGCCGGCCTCCGTGCGCGCGCCACGACGGCGCCGCACCCCGCGCACGAGCACGCCGACGGCCCCGCGGACGACGGTCCGTGCCCCGGAACCGACCGATCGTGCGGCCGCGGCGGGCTCTCACGACCCCGCTCCTAGCCTGGTCGTGAGCCCGCACTCGAGGAGGAATGCAGTGAACGCCAGGTCGAAGAACGACCGCGCCAAGGCGCCGATGTCCAACAAGAAGTTCCTGTGGATCTGGGTCCCCGTGCTCGCCACGGTGACCGTGCTGACGGTGGTCGCGAACATCGCCCTGAGCGTCGCGGGTGGCTGGGTCGCCTCGCAGCTGGGCACCGGCACGTACACGTTCACCAACTCGGACGAGTCGAAGGACTGGGACACCGAGTACTACACGCCCGAGCTCGCGTCGATGGACGACGTCGACGTCGCGGCGAAGGACCTCGTCGAGGAGATCGCCGGCTCGGGCATCGTCCTGGCGAAGAACGAGGCCGCCGCGCTGCCGCTGGCGCCCGGCGGTCGCGTGACGCTCCTCGGCCGCGCCGCGGGCGACCCGGTGTTCGGCGGCTCGGGCTCCGGCTCGGTCGACACGAACTCGGCCGTCACGCCCCGCGCGGGCCTCGAGAACGCGGGCTTCCAGGTCAACGAGACCGTGCTCACCGCGATCGAGGAGTACGCCGCGGAGAACAAGCGCGGGCACATCGAGATGGACCGCCCCGACATCTCGACCTACGACATCGGCGAGCTGCCGCTCGCGGACTACCAGGCCGTCGCGTCGTCGTTCGCCGACTACGCCGACGCCGCGGTGGTCGTCATCGGCCGCCCCGGCGGCGAGGGCGGCGACCTCACGCAGGACATGTCCGGCTGGGACGACGACGCCGCCCCCGGGCAGCACCAGCTCGAGCTGAACACGGCCGAGCGCGACCTGATCGAGCTCGCGAAGTCGAGCTTCGAGACCGTCGTGGTCGTCGTGAACGCCTCCACCACGATCGAGATGGGCGACCTGCAGGCCGACCCGGGCGTCGACGCAATCCTGCTCGCCGGCTCGCCGGGCGCCACCGGGTTCAACGCGCTGGGCGGCATCCTGTCCGGCGACGTGAACCCGTCGGGCCGCACGGCCGACGTGTGGGCCGCCGACTTCACGGCCGACCCGACGTTCGTCAACTTCGGCGCGTTCCTGTACGACGGCATCGAGGTGTCGTACCCGCAGTCGGCGGTCGAGCGCGCGACGTCGAACGCGACCGTCACCGACGAGGCGCCGTTCGTCAACTACGCCGAGGGCATCTACGTCGGCTACCGCTACTACGAGACCGCCGCCGCCGAGGGCTTCCTCGACTACGACTCCGCGGTCGTCTACCCGTTCGGCTACGGCCTGAGCTACACCGACTTCGCGTGGCGCCTGGTCGACCAGCAGCTCGGTGAGGTCGACGGCACGGTCGCGCTCACGGTCGAGGTCACCAACACGGGCACGGTCCCGGGCCGCGACGTCGTCGAGCTCTACTACACGGCGCCCTACACGCCCGGCGGCATCGAGAAGGCCGAGGTCGTGCTGGGCGGGTTCGCCAAGACCGGCGTCGTCGCGCCGGGCGCGAGCGAGACCGTGACGATCGAGCTCGACGTCGAGGACATGGCGTCGTACGACCACCTGGGCGAGCGCGCGTACGTGCTCGAGGCCGGCGACTACGTGCTGAGCCTGCGCACCGACTCGCACACGGTCGCCGAGGGCGTCGCACCCGTCACCTACACGGTCGACTCCGACGTCGTGTACGCGGGCGAGAACCACCGTGCGTCCGACCGCACCGAGGTCACCAACCTGTTCGACGACGTGTCGGACCGCTTCAGCACGACGCCGCAGGACGGCAAGATCCTGTCGATGTCGCGCGCCGACTTCGCGGGCACGTTCCCGAAGGCGCCGACGGCCGACCTGCTGGCGGCCGACGACGCGATCCGCGAGGGCTTCACCGCGTGGGACGCGCAGGCGCAGGCCGACGCGTTCGACGGCCCGAAGCCGGCGACCGGCAAGAGCACCGACCTGACGCTCGCCGACCTGCGCGGCCTGCCCAAGGACGACCCGAAGTGGGACGAGCTGCTCGACTCGCTGTCGGTCGGCGACATGACGGACATGCTGCTCAACGGCGCCTACCAGACGGCCGCGATCGCCTCGATCGCCAAGCCGCAGACGCTCGAGCCGGACGGCCCCGCGGGCTTCTCGTCCTTCATCAACCAGTCGATCAACGGCGTGGCGTACCCCTCGCAGTTCCTCATCGCGCAGACGTGGGACACGCAGATCGGCGAGCGCATGGGCCGCATGCTCGGCGAGGAGGCCCTGCACAAGGGCATCAACGGCTGGTACGCGCCCGCCGTGAACCTGCACCGCTCGCCGTTCGGCGGCCGCAACTTCGAGTACTACTCGGAGGACCCGCTGCTGTCGGGCGCGATGCTCACGTCCGTCGCGAACGGCGTGGCCGAGAAGGGCGTCTACACGCTCATCAAGCACTTCGCGATGAACGAGCAGGAGACCAACCGCGTCAACAACGGCATCGCGACGTGGGCGACCGAGCAGACGATCCGCGAGCTGTACCTCAAGCCGTTCGAGATGGCCGTCAAGGACATCACGATGGACGTGCGGTACGTCGCCGACGACAAGGGCACGGTCGAGGAGACCACGGTCGGCTCGACGGGCATCATGAGCTCGTTCAACCGCATCGGCGCGACGTGGGCCGGCGGCTCGCCCGCCCTCATGGACGGCGTGCTGCGCGGGGAGTGGGGCTTCGAGGGCTTCGCGATCTCGGACTTCAACCTCTACCCGTACATGAACCCGAACGAGGGCATCGCGGCGGGCACCGACCTGCAGCTCACGTTCCAGCCGTCGAAGTCCTTCAACGACACGTCGTCCGCGAAGGCCCTGACGGACATCCGCGACGCGACCCACAACATCCTGTTCACGGTCGCGAACTCGAACGCGATGAACGGGCTCGCACCCGGCGCGACGGTCACCTACACGCCGCCCACCTGGGTGTACGTGCAGATCGGCGTGTCGGTCCTGCTCGGCCTGCTCGTCGTGGCCGGCGGCGTGCTGGTCACACGCCGCGTGCTGCGGCACCGCGGCACCACGGCGGCCTGATCGCCGGGCCGGGCCCCGCCCTCGTGGCGGGGCC
>JAEYNO010000404.1 GCA_023412515.1 Actinomycetes bacterium | reverse complement strand
GCGCGCGCTCGCGCGCGCGTCGGCCGACCGGCTCTACCACGTCACCACGACCGATGGCCGCGACCTCGACCTGCTCGTGTTCGACGGTGACCGCCAGGTCGTCGGCATGCTCACGCGGCTGTGGCGGAGCCTGCGCCTGCGCGGCATCGAGGGACGGTCGGCGCTCTCGCTGCGGCAGGCCACCGAGCGCGCCGCGCTGCTGTCCTACGCCGCGACCGCGGCCGGGGTGCGCACGCCCCCGCTGCTCAGCGTGTCCGAGGCCGAGGACTCGATGTTCCTGCTGCAGACGGGCACCGACGACGCCGTCCCGCTGTCCGAGATCGACGGCGACGACGTCGACGACGACGTGCTGCGCGAGATCTGGGCGCAGCTGCGGCTCGCCCACAAGGCCGGGATCGCGCACCGCGCGCTGACGTCCGAGATCATCCTGGTGCAGCGCACGTCCCACCGCCCGCGCGTGTGGATCACCGCGTGGGAGCAGGGCGACGTCGCCGCCAACGAGCTCGCGCGACGCCTCGACACCACGCAGCTCGTCGCGCTGCTCGCGCTGCGCGTCGGCGCGACGCGCGCGCTCGAGTCCGCCGCCGCGGCGCTGCCCGCCGCCGAGACCGAGTCGATCGGCCCCCTGCTGCAGACCGTCACGCTGCCGCGCCACACGCGCGAGGAGATGCGCGCGCACAAGGAGGTGCTGGCCGAGCTGCGCTCCGCGCTCGTCGCGCGCCTGCCCGAGGCCGACGTGCAGCCGCAGCAGCTCGTCCGGTTCGGTGCGCGCACCATCCTCACGATCCTGCTCACTGTCGTCGCGATCTTCGTCGTCCTCACGACCATCAACATCCGCGACATCGGGCCCGTCCTCGCCGAGAGCGACTGGCGGTTCTCGGTGCTCGCGTTCGCGCTCGGTCTGCTCACGCTCGTCGGCGCCGCGCTCGCGTTCGTCGCGTTCTCGCCCGTGAAGCTGTCGGTCTGGCGCGCGACGCTCGTGCAGACCGCCGCGACGTTCGTCGCGCTCGCCGCCCCCGCGGGCATCGGCCCGGCCGCGCTCAACCTGCGCATGCTCACGCGCCGCGGCGTCAGCGGGACCCTCGCGGGGGCGACCGTCGCGCTCGTCCAGGTCAGCCAGTTCATCACGACGCTCCTGCTGCTCCTCGTGCTCACCGTCACGTCCGGCCTGCACTCCCCCACGTCGTTCTCGGTGCCGCCCGCCGCGCTCGTCGCGCTCGGCGTCGTCGCCGCGGCCGTCGGCATCGCGCTGCTGTTCCCCGGCATCCGCACGTGGGTGCAGCGCACCGTCGGCCCGACCGTGCGCCAGACCCTCCCGCGGCTCATCGAGGTGCTCGGCCAGCCGTGGCGGCTCGTGCTCGCGGTCGGCGGCAACGTCCTCATGACGATGGGCTACGTGCTCGCGTTCGACGCGTGCCTCGCGGCGCTCGGCCAGCAGGCGTCGCTCGTGCAGGTCGCGCTCGTGTACCTCACGGGCAACACCGCGGGGTCGATCGTCCCCACGCCGGGCGGCGTCGGCGCGGTCGACTTCGCGCTGCTCACCGGGCTGTCGACCATCGCGAACATCAACCCCGGCGTCGCGACCACGATCGCGCTGCTGTTCCGCGTGCTGACCTACTGGTTGCGCATCCCGCTCGGGTGGATCGCGATGCGGCACCTGCAGCGCACCGGCGAGCTCTGAGGCGACGGCCGCCGGCCGGACCCCGCCGGCCCGGGGCGGGGCCCGGGGCGCGACACGCGCCGCGCACGACGCGACCCCCGCACCGGCGGGGCCGGTACGGGGGTCGCGGTGGTCGTCGCGGGCGGCCGCTCAGGCCGCGAGCTCGTCCCGCTGCAGCGGGATGGTCGACACCGTGGCCTGCAGGCGGGCCGCGATGGCGGCCCAGCGGGCGACGGGAAGGGTGCGAGCCTCGTGCGGCTCTGCGGCGGATCCGCGCTGGTCCATGGGAGGAACCTCTCGTTCGGTAGCCCGGCTGACCGCGTGGGTCCCGTGGCTTTGCGTCCCCTCCTCGCGGAGGGTTTGCCGTTTCGCTGACAAGTCCGACATTAGACCGCTCACACGCCCCGGCGGTAGTGATCCCAGTCACGCGTCCAGGAGAACGCCCGATTTCACCCGCTCGGCCGGTATCCCGGCGTGTCGCGGGGCCACCAGGGGCCCGGGCCGGGCCTCCTGGACGGCCGTCCGGGTGACGCCACCCCGACGGTGTCGGCCGTCGGACCGACACCTCGCAGGCCCCGAGCGCCGGCCCGACCCGGACGCACGACGCCCCCGTGCACCGGTGCGGCGCACGGGGACGTCCCGGACGGGAGCGGCGCGGGACGACCGCGCCGCGCGTGGGTCAGCGGAACGCGTCCTTGACGTCGTCGCCGGCCTGCTTGATGTTCGCCGAGGTCTGCTGACCCTTGCCCTCGGCCTCGAGACGCTCGTCGTCCGTCAGCTTGCCCCAGGCCTCCTTGGCCTTGCCCGAGGCCTCCTCGGCAGCGTGCTTGATCTTGTCGTCGGCACCCATCGCGGTCTCCCTTCGTCGGTACGACGTCGACGCTAGGCGCCGTCGGGCGACCCCGCATCCGCAACGTCACCAGGCCCCGCGCCCGGTCCCGCGTCGGGCGCCGCGGCCTCGTCCCGCAGCCGCGGCTCGGTGCGCCGGCCCGGCGCGAACCCCGCCTTGTCGGCGTAGAACGCGCGGATGACGTCCATGTCCGCCCGCACGTCACCCGTGAGCTCGAGCGTCGGCCCGAGCCCCGTCGTCATCGTCGTGCGGTCGACGTAGCCGAGCGTCACCGGCAGGCCCGTCGCGCGCGCGATGCGGTAGAAGCCCGACTTCCAGCCCGCCCCCGACCGCGTGCCCTCGGGCGTCACGACCAGGTAGAAGCGCTCGCCCGCGCGGATCCGCGCCACGAGGTCGTCGACCAGGCCCGCCGGGTCGCGGCGGTCCACCGGGATGCCGCCCAGCGCCCGCATCAGCGGCCCCGCGAGCCCCCGGAACAGCGTGTGCTTGCCCAGCCACCGGAACGGCAGGCCCGCCTCCCACGCGATCGCGAGCATCAGCACGAAGTCCCAGTTGGACGTGTGCGGCGCCCCGACGAGGATGCCCGACCCGTCGCGCGGCACGCGCTCGGTGCGCAACGTCCAGCGACTCACCCGCCAGAACGCACCGGCCAGGGCCTTCCGCACCCTCACGCGGCCGCCCCCGGCGGCAGGTCGAGGTCCCGGCAGAGCAGCAGCAGGGTCATGTCGTCCTTCGAGTCCGGGTCCTGGCACTCCGCCATGACCTCGTCGATGTCCACCGGCACGGTCGGGTCCGGCCGGTCGAACGCCGCGACCAGCCGCTCGATCCCGTCGACCAGCGCGGTCGAGCGCGAGTCGACCAGCCCGTCGCTGTACAGCACCAGCCCCCCACCGGGCTCGACGTGCAGGTGCGCGACCTGCGGGTCGCCCGAGCCGATGCCCACCGGGCGGTCCACCGGCACGTCCTGCAGCACCGCGCCGCCGTGGGCGTCGAGCAGCAGCGGCCGCGGGTGCCCCGCGGCGCCCACGCACGCCTCGCCCGTCGCGGGGTCCACCGTCACGACGACCACGGTCGCCATGTCGTCCGGCATCGTGCGCCGCGCGAGCGCGTCGACGTCCCGCAACGCGTCCTGCACCTCGGAACCGCGCAGCAGGTAGGCGCGCAGCGCGTTGCGCAGCTGCCCCATCGCGGCGGCCGCCCCCAGACCGTGCCCCACGACGTCGCCCACGACCGCGGCGAGCCGGCCGTCGGGCAGCTCGAGCGCGTCGTACCAGTCGCCACCCACGCGGCCGCCGGCCGCCGGCGCGTAGCGCGCGTGCATCTGCCAGCCCGGGACCCGCGGCATGTCCCGCGGCAGCAGCGACAGCTGCACGGCGTGCGCCGCGGCCATCTGCCAGCGGTTCCGCAGGATGATCACCTCGAGCAGCCGGCTGCGCAGGTCGCCCGCCGCACGCACGTGCGCGGGGGCCCACGGCTCCGACCGGCCACGCACGACCTCGCGCCACCGGTCGAACGACTTGCGCGGGCTCAGCCGCACGTGGTCGCCCTCGAGGCGGGCGATCGCCTTGTTCTGCGGGTCACCGCCCCAGTAGATGTCGCGCACCTGCTCGTGCCGCAGCCACACCACCACCTGGTCGTCCGGCAGACGCAGGGCCAGCAGCCCCGCGACGTCCGGCAGCACCGCCGCGAGCTCGGGGTCCGAGTCCACCAGGGCCGTGCGCGTCGTCACCGCGTCCGGGCGTGCGAGCACCCAGGCGCGCAGCGCGTCGACGTCGAGGTCGCGCGCGACGTCGCCCGCCGTCGCCGTCTGGCCGTCCGCGACCACGACGAGGCCGTGCGCCGGCACCACCGACAGCAGCCCCGGGTCGTCGCCCGTGAGCGCCTGCGCGAGCGCGCGGTCGTGGTCCCGCGCGACCGGCAGCACCTGCGCGATCGCCGCCTGCGCCTCGAGCTCGCGCTCGAGCTCGCGGTCGTGCGCGCGCGCCACGAGACGCAGCGACAGCACCGACCCGAGGAACTCCGCCGCCGCGCGCGTGCCGAACGGCACGGGGTGCGGGCCCGCGTAGTGGTGGCACGCGATGAGGCCCCACAGCCGGCCGTCGTGCAGCAGCGAGATCGACATCGACGCGTGCACGCCCATGTTGGTCAGGTACTCGAGGTGCACGGGCGACACGCTGCGCAGCACCGACAGCGTGAGGTCCAGCGGCTCGCCCGACGCCGCGTCGAAGGGCGGCACGATCGGCACGGGCGTGTACGCGACGTCGGGGATCGTGCGGATCCAGTTGGTCTCGTACAGCGCGCGGGCCTGCGGCGGGATGTCCGACGCCGGGTAGTGCAGCCCGAGGAACGCGTTGAGGTCCGGCCGCCGCGCCTCCGCGACGACCTCGCCGTTGTGGTCGGCGTCGAAGCGGTAGACCATCACGCGGTCGAAGCCCGTCAGGGCCCGGACCTCCTGCGCCGCGGCGTCGTACAGGTCCTCGAGCGTCGCGGCGTGGTTGAACCGCTCGAGCGCGCCGCGCACGGCCTGGTACGTGTTCGGGAACGAGAACGGTCGAGGCCCGTCCGCGACCTCGAGCTCGACCGCGAGGAGCGTGCGGCCGCCCAGGCTCAGGCGGTGCAGCACCGCGTCGGCCGGGACGGGACCCGCCGGGCCCGCGACGCGCACGTGCACCGGGTTGCGCACCCGCAGGTCGTCCCCCGCGGCCAGGTGCGCCGCGAGCGCGTCCGCGGCCTCGGCCCCGAGCACGTCGACCAGCGGCCGGTCCAGCGCCTCCGTCACCGCGAGGCCCGTGAGGTCGACGACGTTCGCGGACGCGTGCCGCACGCGCAGGTCCGGCTCCGACACCGCGAGCAGCACGCCGTGCGGCTGCACCGACCCGGGGATGCGGATGGGCTCGTCCGCGCACGTGTCGAGGTCGACGACGGGCAGACCGGGCACCGTGTCGCCGACGTCCCCGAGCGGACCGGGCCCGGTGGGCGGCGCGTCGGCGTGGTCGGTCATGCTCGCTCCGTCCCCACGGCCGCGCGGCGCGCCCGTCCCGTCGCAGAACGGTAATCCATGCCGACACCCGCGACGCGACGACCCGAGGTGGTGCCACCCGCGCGCGCGACGGCCCCCGCCGGCCCGGGACGGTCAGGCGTCGAACGGCGCGTCGAGCCAGCAGGCCGACGGCGGGACCAGCGTCTCGAGCTCCGCGAACAGGTCGTCCGGCAGCGGGACGGCGGCCGTCGCGAGCGTCTGCGCGACCCGCTCGGGCCGCGACATCCCCACGATCGTCGCGGCGAACCGCTCGTCGCGCAGCGAGAACTGCAGCGCAGCCGTGGCGAGGTCCGTGCCGTGCGCGGCGCACACGTCGCGCATGCGCCCCACCGCCGCCAGCACGGGGCCGGGAGCCGGGCGGTAGCCGTACGTCGTCGGGCCGCCGTGCTGGTGCGCCAGGATCCCGCCGCCGTACACGGCGGCGTTGAGCACGCCCATGCCGCGCGACCGCGCCTCCGCGACGAGCGCGCCCGCGGACCGGTCCACGAGCGTCCAGCGGTTGTGCACCAGCAGCACGTCGAAGACCCCGAGCGCGAGATAGCGGGCCATCTCCTGCACGCGCCCGCCCGCGAGCCCGATCGCCCCGACCACACCCTGCTCGCGCAGCTCGACGAGCGCCTCGACCGCACCGCCGGGGCCCGTCAGGTCGTCGAACTCGTGGAACTCCGGGTCGTGCAGGTGCACGAGCGGCAGGTGGTCCATGCCGAGGCGGGCGCGCGACTCGTCGACCGACCGGCGCACACGCTCGCCCGAGTAGTCCGCGCCGTCGGGGTCGACCTTGGTCGCGACGACCACGCCGTCCGGCACGCCGCCCGCCGCGGTCAGCGCCGCACCGACGCGGCGCTCGCTCTCACCGCCCGAGTAGCCGTTCGACGTGTCGACGAACCGCACGTCCGAGTGCAGCGCGGCGCGCACCGTGTCGATGCCGCGCTCGGGCGACACCTCCTGCCCGAACAGGTCCGGCATGCTGCCCAGCGGTCCGCCTCCGAGCGCCACCGCGCTGACGGTCAGGCCCGTTCCGGGCAGCGGGCGCATCCACCCCGGAGCACCCGGGACGTGGCGTGCGGTCATCGTGGTCCCTCCCCCGGGCGCCGCCGACCCCGACGGCGCCACGTGCGACTGCGGTCGGCTCAGCCCGCCAGGAACGCGCGCATCAGCGGGCCCGCCGTCGTCGAACCGTAGTCGCCCTCACCGACGAACACCGCGACGGCCAGGTCGCCCTGGACGGCGATCATCCACGCGTGGTTGCGCAGGTCGTCGTCCTGCCCGAACTGCGCCGTGCCCGTCTTCGCGATCACCGGCTCGCCCGGCACGTCCGCCAGGACCCCCGCACCGCCCTCCGTGACGACGGCCCGCATCATGTCCTTCAGCGCGGCGGCCTCGTCGGCCGTCAGCGGGGCCGCGGCCGGCAGCTCGGCCGCGTCGGCGGGCGC
Source organism: Actinomycetes bacterium (assembly GCA_023412515.1). Taxonomy (GTDB): domain Bacteria; phylum Actinomycetota; class Actinomycetes; order Actinomycetales; family Cellulomonadaceae; genus Cellulomonas. The sequence goes on along the minus strand of JAEYNO010000404.1, from coordinate 1,549 downwards.
CGTGGTGGCGTCGGGCGACGGCGTCGTCCCCTCCGCGGGCATCACGAGCCGCGGGACGACCGTGCGCCCCGCACCCACGGACGCCGCGACCGTGGCCATGCCGAGCGGCGACGCGAGCACCTGGCCCTGGCCGATCACCGACGCCGCGTGCGCGGTGCCGTCGGCCTCGTCGGGGACCGTGCCGAGGAACGCCGGGAAGCCGAGGGTCGCCGCCGGCTCGAGGCCGAGCGAGCGCGCGGCCGCCAGCAGGCCCGCCTGGTCGGCGAGGTCCCGCTGGCCGATGAACGCCGTGTTGCACGAGTTCGCGAACGCCGTGCGGAACGACACGTCACCCGTCGCGGACGCCGGGTAGCCCGGGAAGTTCTGGAACGTGCGCCCGTCGACCGTGGTCGTCGGCGGGCACGTCACCGTCGACGCGGGCGTGAGCCCGCCGCGCAGGTAGGCGAGCGCGCTGACCACCTTGAACGTCGAGCCGGGCGCGTACTGGCCGACCGTCGCCGTGGACAGGCCCTCGCTGCCCGGGCCGCTCGCTGCGGCCAGCACGTCGCCCGTCGACGGCCGCACCGCCACGATCGCCGACGCCGACGCGACGCCCGCGAGCACCGACTCGGCGCGCTGCTGGAGGTCCAGGTCGAGGCTCGTGCGCAGCGGCTCGCCCGGGACCGGCTCCACCTGCAGCAGCACGCGCTGCGCACCCGACTCCTGCGCGACCGCCGTCACCTGCACGCCCGGCGTCCCCCGCAGCTGCGCGTCGTACTGGCGCTGCAGACCCGACAGCCCGACGGTGTCACCGGCGACGACGGCGCCGTCGGAGCTCTCGACGATCTCGGCCGTCGCGTCCCCGACCGTGCCGAGGATCGCTCGCGCGAACGTCCGCGTCGGCGCGAGCGGGATCTCGTCTTGCACGACGTTGGCTCCCGGCAGCGCCGCGAGCGCGGCGACGTCGTACGACGCGTCGGTGTCGCGCACGACGATCGCCTCGACGAACGCCTTGGCGCCCGCCGACGCGACGCGCGACGCGTACGCGTCGGCGTCCATGTCGAGCGCGGCCGCCAGACCGCGGGCGGCGGCGTCGAGCTCGCCCTCGGGGATGCGGGTCTTGTCGATGCCGACGCGGTGGACCGTGCGCGGCTCGACGATCATCGCGTCGCCCTGCCCCAGCACGGGCCCCCGCTCGGCGGCCGTGCGGCGCACCGTCAGGCGCTCGCCGTCGGTGAGGTCGGGCGCCAGCAGCGGCAGCGCCCAGCGCACGCGCCAGGGCTGCGCGTCGTCGTCCTCGTCGCGCACGAGCTGCGCGGTCGCGGCGTACGTCCAGTCCTCGTCCGTCCAGGGCACGTCCCACGCGACGTCGAGACGCGCGGTCGCGCTCTGCTCGTCGTCGGCCAGCGTGACGTCGCCGACCTCGACGGTCGCGGTCGACTCGCCGAGGCCCTCGACGACCGCCGCGCGGGTCTCCACGAGCGCGGCCGGTGCGGGCGCGTCCGGGGCGAGCGGGACGTCGCCGAAGTCGCCCGACGCGAGCGCGGCGGCGAGCGCCTCGGCCGCGGGT
>JAEYNO010000356.1 GCA_023412515.1 Actinomycetes bacterium | reverse complement strand
TCGGCGGGCAGGAACCGCCCGTCGGCGTCGACGTTGTCGGCCGTCGGCGCGCTCACCGCGCCCGGCACGTGCCCCGCGCGCGGGTCGACGGGCTCGACCCTCCCTGCGTACCGCTCGGCGGCCCGGGCGTCGAGCAGCAGGCCGTCGTCCGCGAGCGCGGCGGCGCCGTCGGCGTCGACCGTCGGCAGGGCACCCGCCACGAGCACGACGTCCCCGGGCTCGGGCGTGATCTCGAACGGCTCGACCGCGTAGCCGGCGGCCGTCCACGCGGCCAGCCCGCCGTCGAGGATCCGCACGTCGCGCACGCCCGCCCAGCGCAGCAGCCACCACGCCCGCGCGGCGGACGTGCCCGCGGCGTCGTCGTACACCACGACCGACCCGCCCTCGCGCACGCCCCAGCGCCGGGCGGACCGCTCGAGGTCGGCCAGGTCGGGCAGCGGGTGCCGCCCGGCGGCCGGCGACGGGGGCGCCGCGAGCTCGGTGTCGAGGTCGACGTGCACGGCGCCGGGCAGGTGCGCCTCGAGGTACCGGTCGTGGCCGTCCGTGCGCCCGAGCGCCCAGCGCACGTCGAGCAGCACGGGCCCGTCGTCGTCCGCCAGCAGCCGGGCCAGGTCGTCCGGCTCCACCAGCACGGCACCCCGCACGTCGTCGTCGCTGCGCACCGCTCCCCCTCGTCGTCGGTCGTGCTCGTCGGTCGTGCTCGTCGGTCGGTCGGTCGACCGGCCGGTCAGGCGCCCGGCGCGTCGGCCGCGGCGGGTCCCAGCGGCAGGCGCATCGTCCAGGCGTCCACGTTCTCGGGCTGGTAGTAGCCCCGCCGGCGGCCCAGCCGCTCGAAGCCCAGCGCCTCGTACAGGTGCAGCGCCGGCGCGTTGTCGACGCGCACCTCGAGCAGCACCGACGCGGCGCCGACCGCGCGTGCGTGCTCGACCAGGGCGGACAGCATCGCGCGCCCCACGCCGCGGCCCTGGTGGGCGACGTCCGTGCCGACGGTCATGACCTGCGCGTCCCAGCCGTCGAACCACAGGCCCGCGTACCCGACGAGCGTGCCGTCGGGCAGCGTCGCGCCTACGTACGTCCGCCCCGGGGCCGTGAGCTCCTCGGCGAGCGTCGCGGCCGACCAGGCACCCGCGCCGAACAGCTCGACCTCGAGGCGCTCGAGCACGGGCAGGTCCGCGGCCGTCAGGGGCCGCACGGCCACGTCGACGGCCGCCGCGCTCACGCCAGGACCCGCTTGGACCCCGCCGACGGAACGGCGTCGGGACGCCGCAGGTACAGCGGCTCGGTCGGCAGCGGCTCGCCCGCCGCGAGGCGGCGCTGCGCGATCCGCACCAGGTACGCCGGGTCGGGGTCGCGCAGGCTCGGCGCGTCGGACGTGACGCGCTCGTCCGCGGCCCCGAACACGTCGGCGTACAGGTCGCGCCCCGCACCCACCACGACCTCGCCCGCGACGCGCGGCACGTCCCCGGGCGCGGCCACGCCGGGCTCGGCGGTGCGCACAGGCACGCCGGCACGGACCTCGTAGCGCGACCAGTACACCTCGCGCCGCCGCGCGTCGGTGACGACCAGCAGCGGCGTGCCGTCAGCGAGAGCACCGACCTCGGCCGCCGCCTCGGCGAGCGCGTCGTGGCTCGGCACGCCGTGCACGGGCACGCCGACCGCGAGGCCCAGCACGCGCGCCGTCACGAGCCCGACCCGCAGGCCCGTGAACGGCGCGGGCCCGGTCCCGACGACCACCGAGCGCAGGTCGCGCACCGTCGCGCCGCGGCGCGCGAGCAGCTGCGTGACCTGCGGCATGAGCCGCTCGGCGTGCCGGCGCGGCTCGTCGTCCGTCAAGGTCTCGCCGTGCTCGTCGTCGACGACCAGCGCGGTCGCGACCGCACCCGACGTGTCGATCCCCAGGTGCATCAGTGCCCACGCCCCTCGTGCTGCTCGTCCGTCAGGTCCACGTCGCTCGGGCGACCGGCGTCGGCGCCCGGCAGCGCCACACCCTCCCAGCGCGCGCCGACCGCGCGCACCGTGAGCACGCGCTCGCCCGCCGCGGCGTCCTCGACGTCGTCGACCACGCCGCCGTGCGGGCGCGCGAGCCGCAGCTCGAGCCGGTCGTCGGTCAGGCCCTCGACCCACCCCTCGCCCCACTCGACGACCGTGACGGCCTCGTCGAGCGCCGCGTCCAGGTCGAGCGCGTCGACCTCGTCGAGCGAGCCGAGGCGGTACGCGTCGACGTGCACCAGCGCGGGACCGCGCGTGCCGTCGGCGCGCGGCAGCGGCGGGTGCTCGCGCGCGATGACGAACGTCGGCGACGCGACCTGGCCGCGCACGTGCAGCCCGGCGCCCAGCCCCTGCGTGAGCGTCGTCTTGCCCGCGCCGAGGTCGCCCGTGAGCACCACGAGGTCGCCCGCGCGCAGCACGTCGGCCAGCGCCCGGCCCCACGCACGCGTCGCGTCGGCGTCGGGCAGGCGCACCTGCAGCCCGTCGGTCGTCACGCGGTCACCTCCACGTCGGCGGTGCGGGGCGTCGTCCCGGCCGCACCCGCGTCCTGCTCGCCGTCGACGTACGTGCGCGGCACGCGCGCCCCGAGACGCGTCACGAGCTCGTACGCGATCGTCCCGGCGACGTCGGCCCAGTCCTGCGCGGTCGGGCCGCCGTCGCGCCCGTCGCCCCACAGCACGACGCGGTCGCCCGCGGCCTCGCGCGCCGCCGGTCCCAGGTCGAGCACGACCTGGTCCATGCAGACGCGCCCCGCGACGCCCAGCCGCCGGCCGCCGACCTGCACGGGGCCGCCCCAGCGGTCGGCCGTGCCCGACGCGTGGCGCGGGATCCCGTCGCCGTACCCGAGCGGCACGACGCCCAGCACGGTGTCCTGCGGCACGACGTACGCGTGCCCGTAGGACACGCCCGACCCGGCCGGGACGGGCTTGACCGTCGCGAGCTCGGCCTCGAGCGTCATCGCGGGCACCAGGCCGTAGCGCTCGGGCCCGCCGAGCTGCGGCACGGGTGACAGCCCGTACACCGCGAGGCCCGGACGCACGAGGTCCCAGTGCAGCGCGGGCGACGTGAGCGTCGCGGCCGAGTTGGCGAGGTGACGCACCTCGAGGCGCGCGCCCGCGCCCTCGACCAGCGCGACGGCGCGCGCGAACTCCTCGGCCTGCGCCGCGACCGTCGCGTGCCCGGGGTCGTCCGCGAGCGCGAGGTGCGAGAACAGCCCGACGACGCGCACGGCGCCCTCGGCCTCGGACGCGAGTGCGGCCGCGAGCACGTCGGGCAGCTGTGCCGGCGTGAGGCCGTTGCGCCCGAGGCCGGTGTCGACCTTGAGGTGCACGCGCGCCGTGCGGCCGGCCTCGCGCGCCGCGGCGACGACCTCGTCGAGCGCCCAGCGGGCCGCGACCGCGAGGTCCACGTCGGCGTCGACCGCGGCACGCAGCGGCGCACCCGGCGCGTAGAGCCACGCGAGCACGCGCGCCCCGGTCACGCCGGCGCGCCGCAGGTGGATCGCCTCGGAGACCTGCGCGGTGCCGAGCCACGTCGCGCCGCCGTCGACCGCGGCGAGCGCGCTCGGCACGAGGCCGTGCCCGTAGGCGTCGGCCTTGACGACGGCCATGACCTGCGCGGTCGGGGCGTGCGCGGCGAGGCTGCGGACGTTGCCACGCAGTGCCGCGAGGTCGACGACCGCGCGCGCGGGGAAGTCGTTCACGTGCGCCAGTGTCTCACCCGGGCGGGTGCACGCCCGTGCGGCACGGTCAGCCGAGCAGCTCGGGCCCCACCACGAGGTCGGCGCGCCGGGCCGTCGGCGCGACGCGCCGCGCGTTCGCCTCGTCCGGTCCGGTCGACCACGCGCGCGCCGCGTCGGGGCTCTTGCCGAACCGCTCGTGCCGCGCGACCAGCCGGGCGAGCCGCAGGTCGTCCGGCGGGGCGACGAACCAGGCCTCGTCGAGCAGGTCGGCCACGGGCCCGAACCCGTCGTCCTCGAGCAGCAGGTAGTTGCCCTCGGTGACGACCAGGGGCACGTCCGCGGGCACGGCGACCGCCCCCGCGACGCCGTTGCGCAGGTCACGGCGGTACTCGGGCGCGTACACCACGTGGCCCGGCTCGGGGGCCCGCAGCCGTCGCAGCAGCGCGACGTACCCGTCGGCGTCGAACGTGTCGGGCGCGCCCTTGCGGTCGGCGCGGCCGGTGCGCTCGAGCTCGGTCTGCGCGAGGTGGAACCCGTCCATGGGCACGACGACGCTCACGCCGGGGAACGCGGCCGCGACCTGCGCCGCGAGCGTCGACTTGCCTGCGCCCGGCGCGCCCGCGACGCCGAGCACGAC
>JAEYNO010000353.1 GCA_023412515.1 Actinomycetes bacterium | reverse complement strand
GCCCGCACGTGGTCCGCCGCCGCGCCGCCGCTGCTCGGCGGGGTCACGCTCGTCGCTGCCGCTGCCGTGGCGTACGCCGCAGTCACCCGCACCGTCGAGATCCGCCAGCGCACGGCCTAGCCCCGTCCGGCCCCACCCCACTCCGCCCGCACGAGCACGACGTCACCACGGGACCGCCCGCCGGCCCCGCGGCACCGCGCACCCGCGCGCACCCGCGCCTCGCCACGTCCACCCACCCTGGAGGTCACGATGACCACCGCACCCGTCGTCCGGGCCGAGCGCCTGCGCAAGGCCTACGGCAGCACGCTCGCCGTCCAGGACGTCTCCCTGACCGTCGAGCGCGGCGAGATCTACGGCGTGCTCGGCCGCAACGGCGCCGGCAAGACCACGACGGTCGAGATGATCGCCGGGCTGCGCCGCCCCGACGGCGGCACGGTCGAGGTGCTCGGCCTCGACCCGACGCGCGACGCCGCGGCGCTGCACGAGCAGGTCGGCCTGCAGCTGCAGGAGTCCGCGCTGCCGGACCGGCTGCGCGTCGCCGAGGCGCTCGACCTGTACGCGTCGTTCTACGCCGACCCCGCCGACCCGGCGGACCTGCTCGACCTGCTGGGCCTGGCCGGCAAGCGCGACGCCGCGTTCAAGGACCTCTCGGGCGGGCAGAAGCAGCGGCTGTCGGTCGCGCTCGCGCTCGTCGGGCGGCCGCAGCTCGCGATCCTCGACGAGCTCACCACCGGGCTCGACCCGCACGCGCGCCGCGAGACGTGGGCAGTGGTCGAGGCGATCCGCGACGCGGGCGTCACGATCGTGCTGGTCACGCACCTCATGGAGGAGGCCGAGCGGCTGTGCGACCGGATCGCGCTCATCGCGTCGGGCCGGGTCGCGGTCGTCGGTACGCCCGCCGAGATCGTGCGCCTCGCGCACGGCGAGCAGGTGCTGCACGTGCGCCCCGAGGTCCCCGTGCCGGATGCCGCGCTGCTCGCGGCGCTCGCGGGCGTCCCCGACGTGCGGGACGCGCGCGTGGCCGACGGCGCGCTCGTCGTGCGCGGCGGCGGCGCGCTCGCGCAGGACGCGCTCGTCGCGCTCGCGCGCGCGGGGGTGCGCACCACCGACGTCCGTCTCGAGCGCGCGTCGCTCGAGGACGCGTTCGTCTCCCTCACGGGTGCGGACGCCGACCCGTCCGCGTCGACCGACGCCGACCCCCGACCCGCCACGACCGCTGCGGAGGTGTGACATGAGCCCCACGACCCCTGTCCCGGCGGGTGCGCCCGTCCCCGCGCGCGGCCCCGCCCCCGCGCGTGGGCGCGGCGCGCTCGCACCGGCCCCGCACGACGCCCGCCGGCGCACGGGCCGCGGCGGCGCGCTGCTGCGCATGACGCTCGTCGAGGCGCGGCTGTTCCTGCGCGACCCGTCGGTGCTGTTCTTCTCGCTGCTGTTCCCGGCCCTGCTGCTCACGGTGCTGGGCCTGGTGATGCCGTGGGCCGACCAGCCGTACGACGAGAGCGACCCCGCGCTCGCGGGGATCTCGGCGATCACGGGGTACACCCCGACGGTCCTGTCCCTCGCGGTCGGCACGGTCGCGCTGTCGACCTTCCCCGCGGTCGTCGCGACGTACCGGCAGCGCGGCGTGCTGCGCCGGCTCTCGACGACCCCTGTCGGGCCGGCGCGGCTGCTGGTCGCGCAGGTCGTGGTGCACCTGGTCGCGCTCGTGGCGGCCGCGCTGCTCGCGGTCGGGGCGGGCGTCGTCGTGCTCGGCATCGCGACGCCCGTGCACGTCGCGACGGTGCTGCTCGCGTTCCTGCTGGCCGTGCTGTCGACGTTCGCGCTGGGGTCGCTGGTCGCGGCGCTCGCGCCGACGGCCGCCGCGGCCAACGGCTGGGGCATGACGCTGTACTTCGTGTCGCTGTTCTTCGCGGGCGTGTGGCTGCCGCTGCCGCTCATGCCGGACGTCGTGCAGGCGCTCGCGCGGTGGACGCCGCTGGGCGCCGCGACGCAGGCGATGACGGCGGCGTGGGTCGGGCAGCCGTTCCCGGGTGCGGCGCTGCTGGTCATGGGCGTGTGGGCAGCGGTGGGGCTGCCGCTCGCGGTGCGGCTCTTCCGCTGGACCTGAGGCCCGCGCGGCGCGGGCCTGGTCGCGCTCCCACCAACCGCCGTCCCTAAGCGTTTCGCCACCTGGACGGCACCTGTGCGCCCCCACAGAGTGAGCGCGTCCAGGCCGCGCCCGGGCGCGACGCCCGTCGTCGTGACCCTCGCGGTCCGTTCCTTCGTGCAGGACCGGGCGGCGGCACCGAGGCCGCCGCCCGGGCCCACGCCGGCACCGAGGCCGCGCGTGGTCGACGCCAGGAAAGGTTCGCACCATGACCTCACCCACCCGACGGCGCGCCGTCAGAGCGGCCTGGGCCGTCCTGACGAGCGTGACGCTCGTGGCCGCGGGCGGCGCGCAGGCCGCCTCCGCGCTGTCCGGCGCCGGGCCGGCCCCGGCCGCCGCTATCGTCAGCGACGAGTACAAGACGCGGTTCCTCGAGCAGTACGAGAAGATCAAGGACCCGGCCAACGGGTACTTCAGCGCGCAGGGCATCCCGTACCACGCGGTCGAGACGCTCATGGTCGAGGCGCCCGACTACGGGCACGAGACGACGTCGGAGACGTACTCCTACTGGATCTGGCTCGAGGCCCTCTACGGGCAGGCCACCGGCGAGTGGGCACCGCTCAACGCCGCGTGGAAGAACCTCGAGACGTACATGATCCCGCAGAAGGAGGACCAGCCGACCAACGCGTCGTACGACGCGAGCAAGCCGGCCACGTACGCCGCCGAGTACAACCACCCGAGCAACTACCCGTCGCAGCTGAGCAGCGGCGTCTCGGTCGGCCGCGACCCGCTCGCCGCCGAGCTGCGCTCGGCGTACGGCTCGCCGGACATCTACCAGATGCACTGGCTGGGCGACGTCGACAACGTCTACGGCTTCGGCGCCGCACCCGGCCCTGGCTGCCAGCTCGGCCCGTCGCACCAGGGCATGTCGCTCATCAACACGTTCCAGCGCGGCCCGCAGGAGTCGGTGTGGGAGACCATCCCGCAGCCCACGTGCGACGACTTCACGTCGGGCGGGCGCAACGGGTTCCTCGACATCTTCACGGGCGACGCGTCGTACGCGAAGCAGTGGAAGTACACGTCGGCGTCGGACGCCGACGCGCGCGCGATCGAGGCCGTGTACTGGGCCAACAAGTGGGCCACCGAGCAGGGCAAGCAGGCGCAGGTCGCCGAGACCGTCGCCAAGGCGTCGAAGATGGGCGACTACCTGCGGTACACGCTGTTCGACAAGTACTTCAAGCAGATCGGCTGCACGTCGCCGTCCTGCCCGGCCGGCAGCAACCGCGAGTCCGCGCACTACCTGCTGTCCTGGTACATGGCGTGGGGCGGCGCGCTCGACACGTCGTCGCCGTGGTCGTGGCGCATCAGCTCGTCGCACGCGCACTTCGGGTACCAGAACCCGTTCGCCGCGTGGGCCCTGGCCAACGACCCGGCCCTGACGCCCAAGTCGCCGACCGCCAAGTCCGACTGGACGAAGGCGCTCGACCGGCAGCTCGAGTTCTACACGTGGCTGCAGTCGAGCAACGGGCCGATCGCCGGTGGCGCCACCAACAGCTGGGACGGCGCCTACGCGCAGCCCCCGGCCGGCACGCCGACGTTCTACGGCATGGCCTACACCGAGGCGCCCGTGTATGCCGACCCGCCGTCGAACCAGTGGTTCGGCATGCAGGCGTGGGGCGTGCAGCGCGTCGCCGAGCTGTACTACGAGACCGGCAACGCGAAGGCCAAGAAGATCCTCGACAAGTGGGCCGACTGGGTCGTCGACCACGTCGAGACCGACGGCGCGGACTGGTCGGTGCCGTCCGAGCTGACGTGGTCGGGCAAGCCCGACACGTGGAACCCGACCAACCCGGGGTCGAACGCGGGCCTCACCGTCACCGTCAAGAGCTCGGGCCAGGACGTCGGCGTCGCCGGCGACACCGCGCGCGCCCTGCTGTTCTACGCCGCCCGCTCGGGCGACACCGCGGCGCGTGACACCGCCAAGGACCTGCTCGACGCGATCTGGGAGCACAACCAGGACTCGCTGGGCGTCACCTCGGTCGAGACGCGTGGCGACTACCAGCGGTTCGACGACGTCTACACCGCGGGCGGCAACGGGGTCTACGTGCCCAACGGCTGGTCGGGCACCATGCCCAACGGCGACCAGATCAAGCCGGGCGTGTCGTTCCTCGACATCCGGTCGTTCTACAAGCAGGACCCGCAGTGGTCGAAGGTCCAGACGGCGCTGAGCACGGGTGTCGACCCGCAGTTCACGTACCACCGGTTCTGGGCGCAGACGGCCATCGCGGGTGCGCTGTCGGACTACCACCGCCTGTTCGAGAGCGACGGCACGACCCCGACGCCGACCCCGACGCCGACGGTCACGCCGACCCCGACCCCGACGCCCACGGTCACGCCGACGCCCACGCCGACCCCGACGCCGACCGTGACCCCCACGCCGACGCCGACGGTCACCCCGACCCCGACCCCGACCCCGACGCCGACGTCGACCGGTGCGTGCACCGTGAGGTACACGGCCAGCAGCTGGAACTCCGGCTTCACGGCCTCGGTGCGCGTGACCAACAACGGCACCACCGCCCTGAACGGGTGGAACCTGCGGTTCACGTTCGCCAACGGCCAGACCGTCCAGCAGGGCTGGAGCGCGACCTGGTCGCAGTCCGGCACGAGCGTGACGGCCACCAACGCCGCGTGGAACGGCACGCTCGCACCGGGCGCGTCGGTGGACATCGGCTTCAACGGCTCCCACTCGGGGACCAACACGGCGCCGACGTCCTTCACGCTGAACGGCGCGACCTGCGCCGTCGGCTGAGGCACCCGCCGGCCCTGCGCCGGCGGACCTGACCGTGACCTCGTGCACGGCAGGGGAGGGGCCGGTCCCGGGACGATCCCGGGGCCGGCCCCTCGGTCGTGCCCGCCGCCGTCGTGACGGCCACCGTGCCGGCCGCTGCACCGGGGGTGGGGGCAGCCCTACCCCCGGTCCGTGGGCGAGCACGGGCGCGGACGTCGCGTCCCGCGCCCTAGGTTCGTGGTCATGACCTCCGGCCCCGTCACCGCCCCGCCCCGCGCGGGCCGGTCCATCCCGTCCACCACGGCCCCGCGCGACCCGTCCGACCACGTCCCGGCCGCCGTCGACGTGCAGCACGTCGCACCCGCGCTGCGCGGCGGCCGCGCGCTCCTGCTGGCCCCCGTCTCCGCCGCCACGTGGAGCGGGGCGGGCCAGCTGGCGATCTCGACGCTCTTCACGGTGCTCGCCGCGATCCTGCTGATCACCGGCGTCGCGGTGGGCGTGGGCACCGCGCTCGTCGTGGTCGGCGTCCCGGTCCTGCTGGGCACGCTCGCGCTGGCCCGCGTCTACGGGCGCATCGAGCGCACGCGGCTCGCCGCGCAGCTCGGTGCGGTCGTGCCGCCGCCGTCGCCCGCACCCGCCGGGTGGGGACGGCGGTCGTGGTGGCCGCGCGCCCGCGACGACCGCGCGTGGCTCGCGGTCGCGCACGCCGCGGTCACCAGCGTCCTGACCTCGGTCGCGGTGCCGCTGGCCGCGTCGTTCGCGGCGGTGCCGTGGGTGCTGCTGGCGACGCCGTTCGTCGACGCGCCCCGGCAGCCGTTCGACGTGATCCACGTGCCGGCCTTCGTCGCGGTGCCGGTCGCGGTCGTGCTGCCGTGGGTGTCCGCGCTGGTCGTGCAGCTCACGACGCTCGCGCAGGTGCGGCTCGGTCGCGCGCTGCTGGGTGGCCGGTCGCGTGCCGACGTCGAGCGCGCCGCCCGCGAGGCCGAGACCCGCGCGAACGCCGCCGAGGGGCGCGCCGAGCACCTGCGCGAGACCCGCAGCGCGGCCGTGGACGCCGCCGACGACGAGCGCCGCCGCATCGAGCGCGACC
>JAEYNO010000341.1 GCA_023412515.1 Actinomycetes bacterium | reverse complement strand
GCCGCGGGCGCGGCCCTCGCGGCGGGCGTCGCCGCCTCCCGCCGGGCCGACGTGACGGCCGCGGTGCGCGTCACCGACGTGCTGGTGCCCGTGCTCGTCATGCTGGCCGTGGGAGCCGCGGGCGGTGCGCTCGCCCGCGTACGCTGGGCCGCCCCGAACCGACTCTCGTACACGGAGGTGGTCTGAGTGCCGCGCCGCCCGCTCGTCCCGATGGTGCTGGCCGGCGTGCTCGCCCTCACGGCCGCCGCGTGCTCGTCGCCCGAGGAGGGGCCGACCACGCCCGAGGGCTGGCAGCGCGTCGAGCAGGGGTCCCTCTCGTTCGCGGTCCCGGGGGACTGGGTCGAGGTGGCGCAGTCCGACACGACGTGGAGCGTCGGGTGGTCGACGGACGCCGAGCCCGGTGCGGGGTCGGTCCTCCTGGTCGGCGCGCCGTCGCTCGGCGACGAGGGTGCGGAGCAGGCGCTCGACGCGTTCGTCGCGGGTGCGCAGGTCGGCGGGTGGGGCTACACCTCGACGGGCATGGCGACGCCGGTCGACGAGGACACCCTGCAGGTGCAGCGCAACGACTTCACGTACGACGACGTGACGGGCGTCTTCTGGTCCGCGTCGGACCCGGCCTCGGGCACGACCGTCGGCGTCCAGGTCACGGGGCGCGATCTCCCCCAGGACGTCGTCCAGGGCATCCAGGACAGCCTCGCCGTGACGCCGGTGGCGGACGCCGCCTGACCGCCGCCGTGGGGTCGGCGCACGAGGTGCGCGGGCCGAGCGCCGCCGAGGGCGCACTAGGCTGGGACCCGTGACGCAGACCCCCGAGCCCGCGACGCCCCCCCAGCCCACGGCCCACCGGCCGGTCCTCGTCGTCGACTTCGGCGCGCAGTACGCGCAGCTGATCGCGCGCCGCGTGCGCGAGGCGAACGTGTACTCCGAGATCGTGCCGCACACGGCCACCGTCGAGCAGATGCTGGCCAAGGACCCCGCGGCGATCATCCTGTCGGGCGGGCCGTCGTCGGTGTACGCCGACGGTGCGCCGTTCGTCGGGCCCGAGCTGTTCCAGGCGGGCGTGCCCGTCCTGGGCATCTGCTACGGCTTCCAGGCCATGGCCAAGGCCCTGGGCGGCACGGTCGCGCAGACCGGCCAGCGCGAGTACGGCGGCACCGCGGTCGAGGTCACGGACGCCGGGACCGTGCTCGCGGGGAGCCCCGAGCAGCAGACGGTGTGGATGAGCCACGGCGACGCGGTGCACGCCGCGCCCGCGGGCTTCGAGGTGCTCGCGACGAGCGCCGGCAGCCCCGTCGCGGCGTTCGAGGACCGCGAGCGGCGCCTGTACGGCGTGCAGTGGCACCCCGAGGTCAGGCACTCGCCGCTGGGCCAGGACACGCTCGAGAACTTCCTCTACCGGGGCGCGGGCCTGGCGCCCGACTGGAACCCCGGCAACGTCATCGCCGAGCAGGTCGAGCGCATCCGCGCCCAGGTCGGGGACGCACGCGTCATCTGCGGGCTCTCGGGCGGCGTGGACTCGTCCGTCGCGGCCGCGCTCGTGCAGCGCGCCGTGGGCGACCAGCTCACGTGCGTGTTCGTCGACCACGGCCTGCTGCGCACCGGCGAGGCCGAGCAGGTCGAGCAGGACTTCGTCGCCGCGACGGGCGTGCAGCTCAAGGTCGTCGACGCGCGCGAGCGGTTCCTCACGGCGCTCGCGGGCGTGTCCGACCCGGAGACGAAGCGCAAGATCATCGGGCGCGAGTTCATCCGCGTGTTCGAGGACGCCGCGCGCGAGGTCGTCGAGGACGCGGGCGCGCACGGCGAGGACGTGAAGTTCCTCGTGCAGGGCACGCTCTACCCCGACGTCGTGGAGTCCGGCGGCGGCGAGGGGGCCGCCAACATCAAGTCGCACCACAACGTGGGCGGCCTGCCCGACGACCTGCAGTTCGCGCTCGTCGAGCCGCTGCGCACGCTGTTCAAGGACGAGGTGCGCGCGGTCGGCCTCGAGCTGGGCGTGCCCGAGTCGATCGTGTGGCGCCAGCCGTTCCCGGGCCCCGGCCTGGGCATCCGGATCGTCGGCGAGGTCACGGCCGAGCGCCTCGAGACGCTGCGCGCGGCCGACGCGATCGCGCGCGAGGAGCTCACGCGCGCGGGCCTGGACCGCGAGATCTGGCAGTGCCCGGTCGTGCTGCTGGGCGACGTGCGGTCCGTCGGCGTGCAGGGCGACGGGCGCACCTACGGGCACCCCGTCGTGCTGCGGCCCGTGTCGTCGGAGGACGCCATGACGGCCGACTGGACCCGGCTGCCGTACGACGTGCTCGCCACGATCTCGACGCGCATCACCAACGAGGTGCCCGAGGTCAACCGCGTCGTGCTCGACGTCACGAGCAAGCCGCCGGGCACGATCGAGTGGGAGTGACCGGCGACGACGAGAGGACCAGCGTGAGCACCCAGGCGAACGGCCCCGTCCAGACCCCCGCCGCGGCCCCCGCGCCCGAGGTGGCCGCGTGGGCGCGCAAGGCCCGCGGCTCGCTGCGGCGCTACCGCGTCTTGGCGTGGGTCACGGGCGTGATGCTGCTGCTGCTGTGCGTCGAGATGGTCCTCAAGTACGTCCTGCAGGTCCCCGGGTTCAACGTCGAGGGCGACCCGCGGTCCGAGGCCGCGCGGATCATCGCGATGGTCCACGGCTGGGTGTACGTCGTGTACCTCGTCACGGTCTTCGACCTGTGGTCGACGCTGCGGTGGCGGCTCGGTCGGCTCGTGACGATGGCGCTCGCGGGCGTCGTGCCGGTCATGTCGTTCGTGCTCGAGCGCCGCGTGCACCGCGACGCGGCGGCGCGCATCGACGCGGTCGTGCCCGCGGAGGCCTGACCGGCGTGCGGCTCGTCCACGTCTCGGACTGCTTCGCGCCCCGCACGGGCGGCATCGAGACGCAGGTCGGCGACCTCGCGCGCCACCAGGCGCGCGCGGGGCACGACGTGCACGTGCTCACCGCGACGCTCGGCGAGGGCGGCGAGCGCGGCGGGGTCGTCGACGTCGAGGACGGCGTGCACGTGCACCGGCTGGGGGCCCGGCTCCCGTTCGACCTGCCCGTCAACCCGCTGGCCGGCGCGCGCCTCACGCGGGCGGCGCTGCGGGACCTGCGGCCGGACGCCGTGCACGTGCACGCGGGCGTCGTGTCCCCGTTCGCGTTCGACGGCGTGCGCGTCGCGACGGCGCTGGGCCTGCCGACCGCGATCACGTGGCACTGCATGCTCGACGGCCTCGCCGACGTCGGACGCCACGTGGTGCCGCGCACGCGCTGGCGCGACGTGCCGGCCGCGCTGAGCGCCGTCAGCGGCGCCGCCGCCGAGCGTGTGCGCGCCCTCCTCGGCGCGCGGGTCGACGTCGTGCCGAACGGCATCGACCTCGACGCGTGGGCACCCGTGCCGGGCGCGCCCGTGACGCACGACGGACCCGTGCACCTGGTCGCGACGATGCGCCTCGCGCCCCGCAAGCGGGCCGTGCCGCTCGTCGACGTGGTGGCCGCGGCCGCGCGACGGCTGCCGGCCGGTGCGCTGCGGCTCACGCT
>JAEYNO010000316.1 GCA_023412515.1 Actinomycetes bacterium | reverse complement strand
GTCAAGGCGCTGCGGCTCGCTCGCCTGTCGACGCTGGCCGGGCCGTACCGCACGGACGCGGCGGGCGCCGTCGCGTTCGGGCTGCCGGCGACCACCGTCATGGTGTGGGTGCTGCACACGCCGCGCGAGCGCGGCGAGCGGCCCTACCCGGGCGGCGACCGCGACGGCCTCAA
Source organism: Actinomycetes bacterium (assembly GCA_023412515.1). GTDB lineage: Bacteria > Actinomycetota > Actinomycetes > Actinomycetales > Cellulomonadaceae > Cellulomonas. Next base: position 11,786 of record JAEYNO010000316.1, on the reverse strand, counting down.
GCGCGCGTTCCCCGACGGCCTGCCGGTGCGCGAGGAGGGCCGCGTCGTGCAGTGGCTCGTCGCGGCGGCCCGCCGCCTGGGCGGTGCGGTGCGCACGCAGACGGGTGCGGTGCTGACGCCGGACCCCGACGCGTCGACGGACCTCACGGTGCTCACCGACCGCTGGGTGGAGCCCGCGACGGTGCTCGAGCTGGTGCAGCGCGTGCAGCCGCGCGCGTACCTGTCGGAGGCGATCCCCGGGTCGTGGAAGGGGCCGACCCTGCTCGCGGGCCGCTCGTCGCAGGGTGCGGTGGGCGGCGCCCCGGAGTCGGGCGGGTCGGGGCTGCGCTCGGCGCTCGAGCAGCACGGCGTCCAGGACGACGACGAGCGGCAGCGCCTCATGGCCGAGGCCGACGCGTTCGACGAGCTGATGCTCGCGGCGCCGCCGCCGTCGGAGTCGTTCGGCGTGCTGGTGGACCTGGGCGTCGACGGCATGCTCGCGATCGAGGTGGCCGCGTGCGAGCAGCTGCCCCCGCTCATGGAGGACCTGCCCTGGACCACCGACGGCGTGGTCGCGTACCGCGTGCGGTGGGAGCCGTTCGAGATCGAGCAGATCGAGCAGGAGAAGCCGTCGCTGCCGCACCGCGTCGCGCGCTCGCGCTCGGCGCCGCTCGTCGCGCAGGTCGCGAAGGTGCTGCAGGCCGCCGTGGGCGGCGAGGTCGCCGACGAGGCGGACTTCCTGGTGGACCCGGCGGACCTGTAGGCACCGCACCGGGACGGAGGCCGCTCGTCTCTCGCGACGGCTGAGAGGACGAGATGTCGATGGGTGTGCGACATGTCGTGGTCGACGAGTCCATGCGTCGCGGCTACCTGCTGGTGGCGGCGGTGGTGATGCCGGACGACGTCACAGCCACGCGCCGTGGCGTCAAGAGCCTCGTCGAGCCCGGCCAGCGTCGACTGCACATGGTCAAGGAGTCCGACTCTCGAAGGCGCTTGATCCTGCAGCGCATGGCTGATCTGGGGTGCAGCGCGACCTTGTACGAGGCCGGGGCCGGCCACAAGTCGAACATCACCCGCCGACGCGCGTGCCTCGAGCGGCTGGTCCACGATGTCGTCGACACGGGCGCGGGTACCCGCCTGTGCTTGGAGACCGCCGAGGGTGTGGACAGGCGGGACCAGCAACAGCTGCTCGAGCTCGTGCGGCGTCTTCAGTGCCGCGACATCCTCGCCTACGAGCACGCTCACGCGAGCGCGGAACCGCTGCTCGCCGTCCCGGACGCCATCGCGTGGGCGTGGACCAGGGGCGGGGAGTGGAGACGCCGCGCGCAACCCTTGGTCTCGTCGGTGGTCACCGTCTGACCCCAGACATGCGTCGACCCGAGCGCCACAACCGTCCGGAAGGGTCTCGGGTCTTCGTCTTCCACCGGGATCAACTCCCAGGGCGCTGCCCAGCATACGTTTCCCGTCGTGCGACTGTCTACCCCCTGGGCACCGTCATCGACCGCCCTGACCTGCGGGTTTGTCACGTGCCGAGCTCCAGGCGCGCCCCCGTCGGGGCCGGTCCCGGCGACGACGGCCGGCGCACCCTGCTCGGGTGCGCCGGCCGTCGTCGTCAGGGCGTGACGAGGCGCGGGCTCAGCCCAGGACCTCGGGGTACGCGACCGCGTCGTCGCCCGTGCGGCCCAGGACGTGCTCGGCGAGGAACGCCTCGACGGCGCCGTACCAGACCTTGGCGTGCTGCGGCGTGAGCACCCAGTGGTTCTCGTCCGGGTAGTAGAGGAACCGGTGCGGCGTGCGGCCCTCGTCGTCGGCGGGCAGGCCCGACGCGGACAGCAGCTCGTACCACAGGCGCAGCCCCTCGCCGATCGGCACGCGGTAGTCCTTGTCGCCGTGGATGACGAGCATGGGCGTGACGATGTCGCCGACGAACCGGTGCGGTGAGTTCTCGAGCGCCATCTCGGGCGTCATCTCGCGCTGCCAGTAGAACGACGCGTCGGTGGTGGGGCCGAACTGGTCGAGCGCCCACAGGCTCGCGTGCGTGACGATCGCGCGGAACCGGTCGGTGTGCCCGGCGACCCAGTTGGCCATGTACCCGCCGAACGAGCCGCCCATCGCGGCGGTGCGCTCGGGGTCGACGTCGTCGCGCTCGAGCGCGGCGTCGGTCGCGGCCATGAGGTCGGTGTACGGCGCGGCGCCCCACGCGCCCCAGCCGCGCTGGATGAAGTCCTGGCCGTAGCCGGTGGACAGCGCCGGGTCGGGCAGCAGCACGGCGTAGCCGCGCGCGACGAGGATCCACGGGTTCCACCGCCACGACCACGCGTTCCACGAGCCGAGGGGGCCGCCGTGGATCCACAGCAGCAGCGGCGCCTTGGCGTCGGGGCCGGCGCCGTCGGGCAGCGCGAGCCACGAGCGCACGCGCTGACCGTCGGCGGCCGTGGTGACGACCTCCTCGAGGCGGCCGGGCAGCGGCACGTCGGCGGCGGGCGACACGAGCGGCGTCGCGGCGACGGGGCCGCCCGCGAGCGCGGCGGCGAGGTCGATGCGCACGGGGTGCGCGGGCGCGGCGTACGACGTGCGCAGCGCGTAGGCCGTCGCACCGTCGGGCGCGACCTGCACGTCGGAGAACGCGGCGTCGTCGCTGGTGACGCGCGTGACTGCGCCCGAGGTTAGTTCCACGTGGAACACCGGGGCGCGGCCGTCGTCGTCGGCGACGACGAGCAGGCCGTCGGAGGACGGCAGCCACACGAAGTCGGCGGGCCAGCGGTCCCAGCCGGCACCGAGCCGGCGGGGCTCGCCGCCCTCGGACGGCACGACCCACAGCTCGACCGTCGGCGCCTGGTGCGGGGACGACAGGCTCTCGCGCGCGTAGGCGACCCAGCGGCCGTCGGGCGAGACGCGCGGGTGGCCCAGGTCGGCGTCCGCGTCGTCGACGAGCGTGCGTCGCTCGCCCGTCGCGACGTCGACCGCGACGAGCAGCGAGCGCAGGTCGCCGCGCGCGGCGGGGCGGTTCCACGCGGTGACGACCGTGCGGCCGTCGGGGCTGAGCTCGGGCTGCGTCTCGCGCAGCGCGACGCCCGCGTCGGGCGTGACGTCGGTGAGCTCGACGCGCGGGTCGCGCTCGCCGGCGCGCGGCGCCGCGACGTCCGCGCCGACCGTGCCGACGAACGCGTGCGGCACGGCCGGGCCCAGGTCGTGGTCCCAGTACCGCACCGGGTAGCCGGTGTGCAGGATCGCCGCGACCTTCTTGTCCTTGCGCTCCTTGCGCAGCCGCTCGTCGTCCGCGTCGTCCTTGGCGGACGGCAGGACGTCCGACACGACGAGCACGGTCGGCACGTCGGAGGCGACCTTGACGCCGCCGACACCCGCGCCGCGGTCGGCGACCACGCGGGCCTCGGCGCCGTCGGCCGGCAGCAGCCACAGCGCGGGCTTCGGGTCCTCGTCGCCGTCCGCGTCCGGGTCGGGCCGCGCGCTGGTGAACAGCAGGTCGCCCGCGGGCGTGAACGCGGCCGACGACTCGCTCTTCGCCGAGCGCGTCAGACGGCGCGCGGGCCGCTCGCCGTGCGGGTCGACCTCCCACAGCGCGGTCACGTAGGCGGTGCGCTTGCGGTCGAGGGTCTGCACGGCCGTCACCAGGCGCTCGCCGTCGGGCGACAGGACCAGCCCGGACAGGCGCGGCAGCGCGACGTACGCGTCGAGGTCGTGGAAGGGCGTGGGGGTGTCCCCGCCGGGGGTGGTGGTCATGGCTACCGTCCTACCATCCCGGTGCGACGCGGGGCTGGTGGATTGCGTGAGCTTCGAGCCGGCGTAGCCAAGGTCTTGCTGCTCAAGCAGTTGACAAGCAGTCACCGCAGCGGGGTTCAAGGTTCATGTGACCTAGCTGTGCGCATCCGGCAGCGAGTCCATCTCTAAGTGAGCAGCAACGGCGCGGAGAAGTTCCGCCACCCAACGCATTTCAGTACCCAAAAACGACACATCACTACCCTTGCCCACAGGCTCTGCTTGAATCCCCGCAAGCAGTTCTGACACTTGCGCCACGGTGGGCTCGGGATCCAGAGTGGACGGGTCACCAGGCAGAATTCTGGGATCGATCACTGTCCAAAAGTAGTCGAAGTCTAGGCTTACGCCTTCACCCACCTGTTCGATCGTCGCGTCAACAACAGAAACGATCGCATCGCGAAGTGCCACCACGGAAACCCTATTCTCAGTCACCAAACCACAAGCCTCTCTATATACTGTCGACTGAAGGTATCAATTTCCTTCAAAAGGTGCCGCACTCTCCCGTCGATGATCCGCCCTCGCCGGACCGCATCGTCTCCGGCTCGAGCGAGATGCCCGAGATTATCAAACACATCCGGGTTAGCCACGTAAGATTCCAGCTTACTCGCATGTTCGGCGATTCGCGTCGACAGACTCTGAAGCGCTCGCTGCCTGGAAGTAGTGAAGCGCGCAGAGATCTGCACGAGATCTACCAACTCGCCGGCGCGCGCCCCAACTGCGCGCGCCGCCCGAGATGCGGCGATCGCACCACCGCCAATCGGCACCAACGAAGCAACTGTGCCGCCGACGCCACCCCAGGTGTAGAACGTGGAGCAGTAGTTGACGACGTCGTCGACACCCAACTTCTCGCGCACCCACTTGGTGCCACCGAACGTGAGCGTGTCGCCGAAGGCGGCACTCCAGTCGCCGGCGTCCTGAAGCCAGTCGAGGCCGAGAGGATCGGCAAACTGCAGCGGGTTGCCGTCGGTGTACCCGTACGGGTTCCCGGTGGTGGCCTCGAGAGGGTCGCGGGTGAGGAACTGCGCCGACTCGGGGTCGTAGTAGCGCGCCCGCAGATACAGGTAGCCCGTGGGGTCGGCGTACTCTCCCGCGTAGCCGAACCGCGTGACCTCAGCGGTCGGGTCCGAGGTGGGCGCCTCGGGCCGGCCGTACGGGTCGTAGTCGGCGTCGGAGGTCACCGCGCCGGTCGCGTCGGTGGTGCTGCGGACCGAGCCGAGCATGTCGGTGTGCAGGTAGTCGACGTCGCCGTCGGCCAGGTCGACCTGCGCCAGGGGGACGCTGCCGGTGCCGTACACGTACGCGAAGGTCGCGTCGGCGAGCAGCAGCGGGACGCCGGCGAGGGTGTCCCACGTGTAGTGCTCGGTGACCGTGCCCGTGGTCGCGGTGGCCCGCAGACCACCGGGCCCGTAGGTGTACGACGTCGCCGTGCCGTCGGCCGTGGTGACCGACGTGAGGCGGTTGGCCTGGTCGTAGACGTGCTCGACGCTCATCGGGTCGTCCACGGAGCCCGTCGTGGCGGTCAGGCGGTTGCCGCGGGCGTCGTAGGAGTACGTCGTGGTCGACGGGTCCCCGCCCGGGGTGGTCGCCGGCGCGGTGAGTGACTGGAGCTGACGGGCCGCGTCGTAGGTGAGCGTGCGACCGTCGGCCAGGGCCGTCACCGACCCGGCGGCGTCGAACGCGAACGCCCCGGCGCCGTGGCCCTCGACCTCGGCGATCCGGGCCAGGCCGTCCCACGTGTACGTGCTGCTCGTGCTCGCCGCCGTGGGCGGCGCGCGCGACTGCGTCGAGCGCGTGGTGGTCTGGTCGGCCAGCAGGCCCGCATCGGTGTACCCGTAGGCGAGCTCGAGCAGGTCGATGCCGTTCGCGGACGTCGTCATCGCCACGGCCTGCCCGGCGTCGTCCCGGTCCACGTCCGTCGTCACGCCGTTCGGGTACGCCACCTCGGTGGTGAGACCGTCGGCGTCGTAGGCGTACGTGAACACCCGGTCCGCCCAGTCGGTGACGGTCGTCAGCTGACCCGCCGCGTCGTAGGCGCGACGCACCCGCTCGCCGCTCGGGTAGGTGAGGTCGGTGAGCCGCCCGACGGCGTCCCACGCGTAGCCGACCTCGGTCGAGCCTTGAGCGACGCGCGTGACACGACCGACGGCGTCGTAGGCGTACGTCGTCGTCCCGCTGCCGTCCGTGACCGCTGTGGGCCGGCCGGCGAGGTCGTAGACGGTGGACTCGTCGGGCGTGCTGTCGGAGTACTCGGTCGCGGTGCGACGCCCCGCGGCGTCGTGGTCGTACGTGGTGACCGCGCCGTCGGGCTGCGTGAGCGACGTCAACAGGCCCGCCGCGTCGTAGCCGAACGTCGTGGTGCGCCCTGCGGTGTCGGTCGCCGAGGCGCGCCGGCCGGCCGCGTCGTACGTGTACGTCGTCCGTTCCCCCGCCGCGTCCACCGCCGCCGTCACCCTGCCCGCGGGGTCGTACTCCCACAGGAGCGCACTGCCGTCGGCCCGCAGCACCTTCACCGGGCGCCCGGCGCGGTCGTACGACGTCGTCACCTTCCGGCCGTCGGCGTCGGTGACCGTCACGGGCCTACCCGCGCGGTCGTAGGTCGTCGTCGTGACCTTGCCCTTCGGGTCGGTCACCGTCAGGAGCTGGTCGGCGTCGTCGTACGTGTACGTGGTCCGGGCGCCCGACGGGCTCACCGTCGCGACGACCCGGTCGCCCGCGTCGTACTCGGTGCGCGTGACCCCGCCCAGCGGGTCGGTCACCGCCGTCGCACGGCCCAGCACGTCGTAGGTGGTCGCGGTGACCGCGCCGGACGCGTCCGTCACCGACGTGACACGCCCCGCGCCGTCGTACGTGAACGTCGTGCGGGCCCCCGCAGCGTCGACCACGGCCGTGACCTGCCCGGCCGCGTCGTACTCCGTGGTCGACGTCGCACCCGTCGCGTCAGTGACACTCGTGGGACGGCCCGCCGCGTCGTACGCCGAGGCCACCAGTGCGCCCAGCGGGTCGGTCGACGTCAGGCGACGCCCGGCGGCGTCGTACGTGAACGTCGACGTGAACTCGCTCGCGGTGGAGCCCGGAGCGGCGCCGCGGGGGTCCGTCGACGCCTCCACGCGGCCCAGAGCGTCCCGCACCGTCGTCACCACGGCACCGTCGGGCCCCGTCAACGACGCGACGAACCCGTGCGCGTCGTACGTGTACGTGGTCACGCCGCCCGTCGGGTCCGTCGCCGCGGCGACCGTGCCGTCCGGGTTGACCGTGAACGCCGTCACCGCGCCCGTCGGGTCCGTCATCGACAGCGGGTTGCCACGCTCGTCGTACGTGAACGTCGTCGCCTCGCCAGCCGCGTTCGTCACGACGAGCGGGTTGTTGAACGCGTCGTACGTCGTGGTGGACGTGCGGCCCAGCGGGTCCGTCACGGACGTCCGGTTGCCGTTCTCGTCGTACGTGAAGGTGGTGGTCCGGCCCAGCGCGTCGGTCACCCCCACGGGGCGTCCGGACGAGTACGTCGTGGTGGACGTCGCCTCGAGGTCGGAGCCGAGACCCTCGGTGCGGTCGACGACCGCACCCTGGACGTACGTGACACGTCGCCGAGAGCCGTCCGGGTACGTCGTCGTCGTCGAGCCCTCGCCCTGGTCGCCGGTGTACGCGAAGGCGTGCACGCGGTCGAGCTGGTCGCGCTGCTCGACCACGCGCCCCGACTCGTCGTAGGTGTTCACGACATCACCGCCGACGGCGTCGGTCATGCGCGTCACCCGGTGGGCGCCGTCGTACCCGTAACCCCGGGTGCTCCCGTCGACCGTGGTCACCTCGACCAGGTCGCCGCGGACGTCGTACTCGTAGGCGACGGTCCGGCCGGTCTGGTCGGCCAACCCTGTGATGCGCTCGCTGGACCACGTCACGTCGATCGACCGGCCGCGGTCGTCGGTCAGCGCCGTCACACGACCCGCCGTCGTCGTGACCGTCACGGTGTTGCCGTTCCGGTCGGCGACGGTCTGCAGGTCGCCCTGCGCCGAGAAATCGAACCGCGTCCCGTCGTGCCGATCGAAACGGAACCGGCCGTCGTCGAGCTCGGTCAACGTCGCGGTGATCCGCGCCGGGGCGACCAGCCGGTCGTCGAACCGCGTGTAGGGCACGGCGCTGCCGTTCTCCTGCACCACGACGACCTGCGACGCCTCCGCCAGGGTGTCACCGGTCGCCTCCGGCGACACCTCGAGCCGGATGCCCCAGTTCCACGACCACCCGAACCCCAACGGCCCGTCCGCCGAGGCCACCGTCGAGCCGTACGACCGCACCACCCGCAGGGCACCCGCGACCCCGAGGTCGTCCACCGAGTCCCAGTACTCACCCGTGACGACGTTCACCGGGTCCGCGTCGCAGTCCTGCTGGCACCCGCCGGACGGGTTCACGCCGCCCGACGTCTCGCCGCGTCTCCCGCCGCCCGGGAGCGGCACGCTGAACATCGGGCCGTCTGAGGAGGTGAACAACGGGCGGTCCGACATCGCCTGCACGTCGTCCCAGGGCCCGCCGGGTCCGGCCACTGTCGCGACATAGAGATGGCCGCTGGCGATCGAGAGGGTGTGATAGCACCAACCGGGCCAGTTCTGAGGCGGGCCGTCCGACGTCTCACTGCACGTCTTGACGACTCTGCCAGCGGTGAGGTCTACCAGATACAGTCACCGTCCATCCGTTCTCGGTGTTCGTGGACACGTCGGTCACCGGCCCGGCCGGCTCGTCCGACAACGAACGCCGCACGGTCGCCCCCGCCGCCGCCGACACCGCCCCGTCGAGCGCAGGCGACGAGGCCGTGACGGCGTCGTCGGCTCCGGAGACCATCACCGCCTTCGAGAGCTCCGTCCCCCGGCGCGCCTGGTACACCGCCACCTCGTCGGCGACCACCGGCCGGTCGACCTCGGCGCTGCACGGCCCTGCGGCCGCGCAGGATGCCACCACCGCGCCGGTGTCGGCGACGATGAGCGTCACGAGGCCGTCCTGCGCACCGCCACCGGTCGCGTCGGCGGTCAGCCGGACGCGCCCGTCCACCTCGACCTGGTCGAGCGACAGACCACCCGCCTCGACCTGGTCGGGCGACACGTCGCTCGCCGCCGACGCCGGCGTCGCCACCACGACGGAGAGCCCACCGAACGCGAGCGCGACGACGAGCGCACGTGCCCACCCGCCGCGGAACCACGAACCGATCACGTCAGCGCCCCCTGCGCGTCCCGATGCACGACGGCGACCACAGCAGATGCGCAGCCCCCGTCACGCGCGCCCCTCATCGGGCGGCACTCGCACCGTAGGTCGCGGCACCAAGCCACCGCGGGCGAACGCGGGGAATCCACCTGATCGGCCCAGGGCACCGACAGGGGTGGAACCACCTCCCCGATCGCACGTGGAGCGCTCCCGGCGGAGCATAGGCTCAGGGCCTCGAACGCCCGGACACCGCAGGGGCTGGGGAGGTACTGAGGTGGCGGGCCAGCACCAGCCGCACCGCACCATGGCCGAGCGGCGCGAGCAGCTGCTGGACGCCACGGTCGCGGTGATCCGCGAGGGCGGTCTCTCCGCCGTGACGACCCGCACGGTGACGGCGCGGGCGGGCGTGCGGCCGAGCGCGCTGTACTACTACTTCGAGGACCGGGACGCGCTGATCGGTGCGCTGATCGACCGCGAGCTGTCGATCACGCTGTGCCACGTGTGGGAGACGGTCGAGCACGCGGCGGGCGTGCGGGAGGGCGTGGAGTCGGCGCTGCTGGCGTACCTGGCGCACGTGCAGCGCGACGAGGCGTACCAGCTGATGGTCGCCGAGCTGACGGTGACGGCGCTGCGCCGCGCGGGCCCGGCGGGGGTCCGGACGACGTACGAGCGCCTGCTGGCCTCGGCGACGGACCTGGTGGAGCGGTGGTCGGCCGCTCGCGGCTCGACGTGGGCGCTGCCCGTCGACGTGGTGGCGCGGGCCCTGGTGTCGCAGGGCTCGGCGATCGTGTCGTCGTGGCTGTGCACGCGCGACGACGCCGGCGTGCGCGCCGAGATCGCGGCGATGGCGCTGGCCATGAGCAGCCTGGAGACGCGCGCCGCCTGACCCCGGCGCGAGCAGGACGAGCGCCGCACGCGGCGTGGCGCACCCGCACGGGGTGACGACGGCGCGAGAGCGTCCCTCGGGGGGACAGGTGTAGACGCCCTCGCACCGTCGTCGACTCAGTAGGTGAACCGTGCGGTCCGTGCCCGCAGGTCCGCCGCGATCCGGGCCAGCTCGGCGACGGCCGTCGCGACCTGGTCCATGGCCTCGTTGGTCGAGGACGCCTGCGTCGCGACGCCCGTGATGGTGCCGGCGATGTCACCGGACCCGGTGGCGGCCTCGGCGACCGAGCGGGACATCTCCGCGGTGGTCGCGGTCTGCTCCTCGACGGCCGAGGCGATGGTGAGCTGGTAGTCGTTGATCGACGCGATGATGCGCGAGATGTCGCCGATCGCCTCGACGGCGCCGGTCGTGTCGCCCTGGATGGCCTCGACGCGCCGCGCGATGTCCTCGGTGGCCTTCGCCGTCTCCTGCGCGAGCTCCTTCACCTCACCGGCCACGACCGCGAACCCCTTGCCGGCCTCACCTGCACGAGCCGCCTCGATGGTCGCGTTGAGCGCGAGCAGGTTGGTCTGCTCGGCGATGCTCGTGATCATCTTGACGACGTTGCCGATCTCCTGGCTCGACTCGCCCAGGCGGCTGACCTGGTCGTTCGTCGTCTTCGCGGCGTCGGTGGCCTGCCCGGCGACCCGCGCGGCCTCGGACGCGTTCTGGGAGATCTCGCGGATCGACGCGCCCATCTCCTCCGCGCCGGCGGCGACGGCCTGCACCGACCGGGACACCTGCTCGGCCGCGGCGGCCACCGACCCGGCGCGTGCGCCGGTCTCGCGGGACGCGGACGCGACCTGCGTCGAGGACGCCGAGAGCTGCTCGGTCGCCGCGGCGACGGTCTGCGCGCCCTCGACGACCCCGGCGAGCGTCTGCCGCAGCGCGCGCTGCGCCTCGGTCAGCGCGGCCGTCATGCGGCCCAGCTCGTCGTCGTCCCAGACGGTCGCCTCGACCGTGAGGTCGCCGGCCGCCATCGCGACGACCGCGTCCTGCACGTCGCGCACCGACCGCAGGACGCGCCGCACGGTGACGACCGCGACGACGGTCACCAGCAGCAGCGCACCCGCGACGACGCCCCAGAGCACCAGCACCGAGGTCCGCACCAGCGTGACGTTGCGGGCGGTGCTCTCAACCGCGACCGCGTTGAGCTCCTCGACGGCCGTCGCGATCTCGGTGTCCGCGGCCACGCCCTGCTGCGCGAGGTCCTGGTTGGCGTAGCCGCGCGCCCGCGGGTCGTCGGCGTCGACCATGTCGAGGTAGCGGTCCGTGAGGACCATGTACGGCTCGGTCGCGGCGGTGAGGCGCTGCGCGAGGTCGGGGTTGGCCCGCGCGATGTCGGCCTGGACGGTCGCGACGGTCTCGCGCTCCTCGGCGATCTTGGCGCGCGTCGCGGGCCGCTCGTCGGCGGTGTTGACCTGCAGCCGGACGTTCGCGAGCCGCACCGCGGTGAACGCGCGCTGCAGGTTCGACACGTCGCGCAGCGGGTCGATCGACTCGGTCTCGAGCTCGGTCTGCGCGGCGGCGAGCGCCTGCATCCGCACCGTCGCGACGCCCGCGACGGCGACGGCGACGAGCGCGAGGAGCGCGAGGCACGCGCCGATCTTGAGCCCGAGCGGCCGGTCGACGAACCAGCTCCACGCCGTCTTCTTCTTCGTGGCGGGCAGGTCGGGCATCGGGTGCTCCTCGGTCGACGGCGGTTCTCCTTCACCATCGGGCGGTCGTCCCTCGATTTGAGCGTTCGATCAAAATCTCGTCCCACGACTGCGCCGTTGGCGCGTCCTCGCAGGTCAGCGCCGCAGCGCAGGACCCACACCCGGGCCGCCACGCGCACCGCCGCCCGCACGACGCGCCCGGCCGTGGCACCCTGACGCATGCCCGTCCCCCGGGCCGCCGGTGCGACGGAGCCCGCCGG
>JAEYNO010000294.1 GCA_023412515.1 Actinomycetes bacterium | reverse complement strand
GCGCGCGGGGAGCCCGCGGGGCCTTCGGTGCCGCGGTCCGGGTCGAGGTGCGCGCCGCGGGGGCACCGCCCGGCTGGGTCACGTCGAAGCCGCGCTTGCGCAGGATCCCCGCGGCGATCGCGAGCGCACCGGCGATGTCGTCCGCGGTCGCGATGCGCCCGGTCGCGAACCGGTGCGCGACGCCGACGACGGCGGGCAGGTCGTACGAGCGACCCTCGTGCTGGATGCTCCAGGCACCCTGCGGGGCGAAGCCGTAGACGGCGAGGAAGTCGTCCTCACCGCGCTGGTCGTACTCCTCGATCGCCTGGAGGACGTGCTGACGGGACAGGGAGGAGAGGGTCGCCACGAGGTCCAAGGGTACGTCGGGCGCCGCGCCGCACCCCCGCCGCGGGGGCCGGTGTGACGACCGTCGCGCCGGGGGGGGGGGGGGCTACCACCGCCGGGGGGCGCGGGGGCGTCAGATGGTCCGGGGTGCCCGGGCGAGGTTGGCGACGAGCTCGTCGCGGTCCTGCCGCACGACGTACGCGGGCCGGTCGCGCTCGACGCGCCACGACTCGCTCAGCGGCGACACGTCGACGGCGTCGAAGCCGAGCGCGTCGTACAGCGCGACCACGTGCTCGACGGCCTCGGGGAAGTCGCTCGACGTCGCGAGCGCGCGCCGCTGCGGCGAGCCGGCGGGGAAGCCGTCGGTCGTGATGTCGGCGGCCATGATGTGGTTGAACGCCTTGACGACCTTCGACGTCGGCAGGTGCTCCTGGAGCATGCCGGACACCGTGGTCTCGCCGCGGTCGAGCGCCTCGATGCGGCCGTCGCGCTCCCAGTAGTAGTTGTTGGTGTCGAGCACGATCTTGCCGGCGAGCGGCTCGACGGGGATCGTCGGGATCGCCTGCAGCGGCACGGTGACGACCGCGACCTCGGCGGCCTCGGCGGCCTCCTGCGCGGTGGCGGCGCGGGCGCGCGGCCCGAGCTCGGCGACGAGCTCCGTGAGGGTCTGCGGCCCCCGGGAGTTCGCGATGACGACGTCGTGGCCCTGGCCGATGACGGCGCGGGCGACCTGGCTGCCGATGTGTCCGGCCCCGATGATTCCGTAGGTGGTCATTGACGCCACAACCGGACACCGGGTGCCGCTGTTCCCGAGCGCGGCGCGGCCACGTTCGGGCCCGGTGCGGCCGCGCCGGGGCTCAGCGGGGCACCCGGTCGTTCGCGGCGTCGTCGGTCGCGAGCGCGCGGAACGTGTCCGCGACGGGCGTGCGCCGCCGGTCCAGGCCGCCCCGGCCGTCCTCGACGAGGTCCCACAGGCCCATCGTCAGCAGGTGGTCCGCACGCGGCGCGGTGCTGTGGCGGTACGTCCACTCGTACATGTCGAAGACCGGCCACCACGTGTACCCGACCACGCGCCGCCCCAGCGCACGCAGGGTCCGGATCGCGGCGACCGACTCGTGCAGCCACGCGACCCGGTCCGCGACGGGCGCGGTCACGGCCGTCTCCGTGAGCATCACCGGCACGTCGTAGCGGTCCTCGGCGGCGGTCAGCACCTCGACGAGCCCGCCCGTGCCCGCGTCGACCGACGGCCGCGGGTCGGCGAACCCGCCGCCGTGGTGCACGCCCTCCTCGAACACCTCCGTCGAGATCCGCGGGTAGTAGTTGACGCCCATGACGTCGGGCAGCACCGGCTGCTCGGCGAACCACGCGAGCGTCGCGTCGTCGGCGCCGCCCGCGCGCAGCACGCCGACCAGGGGGTGCGCGTCGTCGACGCGCCCGGTCACGAGGTCCTCGACGAGGTACGCCTGCTCGCGCAGGCGCGCGACCTGCGCGCGGTGCTCGCCGTCGACGTCGCCCGCGTACCTCATGGACGCGTCGACGTGCACGAACGTCGCGCGCTCCCCCAGGACGTCGGCGACGCCCTGCTGCGTGCGGACGAACCCCTCGCCGAGCGCCGTCACCATGGTCGTCAGACCCGTGTCCCCCGTCAGGTACGGCGGCCAGTACCCGTAGACCCCGCAGAACAGCGCGTGGATCATCGGCTCGTTGACGGGGGTGTAGTCGGTGACGAGGTCCCCGTAGCGCTCCGCGAACGCGACCGCGTACTCGGCGACGACCTTCGGGTAGTCGGGGTGCGCGAACTGCCCGTCGAGCCACAGCGGCGTGCCGTAGTGCAGCAGGTCGACGACCGGCCGCAGCCCGAGCTCGGCGAAGCGCGCGACGACGCGGTCGACCCAGTCCCAGTCGAACCGGCCCGGCTCGGGGTGCACGCGGTACCAGGGCACGCCCCAGCGCAGGAACGTCGCGCCCGCGCCGGCGGCCAGGCCCAGGTCCTCGTGGTACCGGCGGTAGTGGTCGGTCAGCTCGTACTCGTCGATCGCGCGCTCGCCCGGGCCCGACTGCGGCACGAACGTGTCCTCGATGCCGAGCCCGAAGTGCAGCGCCCCGTCGTCGTACCAGCGGCTCGTCGCCGTCATCACTTCATCCCGGTGGTGGCGATGGACTCGATGAACCGCCGCTGCACCAGCAGGAACGCGACGACCAGCGGGACGACGGCGACGAGCGCGCCGGCCATCATCACGCCGTAGGGGACGATCCCGCCGGGGCCGGTGAGCAGCGTGAGGCCGGACGTGATGGTCCCCATCTCGCGTTGCGTCGTGAACACCAGCGGCCACAGCAGGTCGTTCCAGTTGTTGACGAACACGAAGATCGCGAGCGTCAGCAGCGCGGGCCGCGCGTTGGGCAGCACGACCTGCCAGAACACGCGCAGCTCCGACGCGCCGTCGACGCGCGCGGCGTTGTCGAGGTCGCGCGGCAGCGCCACGAAGAACTGCCGCAGGAAGAAGATCCCGAACGCGTCCGCGGCACGCGGCGCGATGAGCCCCGCGAACGTGTTGACCCAGCCCAGGTCGCTGACCAGCTGGTACACGGGGATCAGGGTCGCCTGGAACGGGATCATCAGCGTGGCGACGATCGCGACGAGCAGCACCTTGCGGCCGGTGAAGTCGATGCGCGCGAGCGCGTAGGCAGCGAGCGAGTCGAACACGAGCGCGCAGACCGTCACGCCGCCGGCGAACAGGAACGAGTTGCCGACCAGCCGTGCGAACGGCAGGTCCGCGAAGATCCGCGCGAAGTTCGCGGTCGTCCAGCGGTCCGGCAGCAGCGTGGGCGGGTACGCGTTGACCTCGGCGGTCGGCTTGAACGCGGTGAACAGCACGATCGCGAGCGGCAGCATCGCGACGAGCACCGCGGCCAGGGCCGTGAGCGTCAGCACGACGTCGGACGCGCGGACGCGACGCGGGCGCGGGCGACGCGCGGCCTCGGGGTGCGTCGACGGGGCGAGGGCGGTCATCAGCGGTCCTCCTCGCGGCGGCCGAAGAACACGAACTGGACGATGCTCAGCACGAGCGTCGCGGCCAGCAGGACGTAGGACAGCGCGGAGGCGAAGCCGAGCTCGAGGCGTCGGAAGCCGGAGCGGTAGATCTCCATGACGACGGTCTGCGTGCTGCCGTACGGCCCGCCGCCGGTCATGACGTAGATCTGGTCGAACGCCTGCAGCGCAGCGATCAGCGCGAAGATCAGCACGAACGCGGTGGTGCTGGACAGCATCGGCAGCGTGATGTGCCGGAAGCGGGACCAGGCGCCGGCGCCGTCCATCTTGGCGGCCTCGTACAGCGACGCGGGCACGTCCTGCAGGCCGGCCAGGAAGATCACCATGTAGAACCCGAAGTTCTTCCACACCGCGACCAGCGCGACGGCGGGCATCGCGAGGTCGGGGTCCTGCAGCACGTTGCCGAGGTCGATCCCGACGCCGCGCAGCCAGTGGTGCAGCAGGCCGACCTGCGGGTCGATGAGGTACGACCACGCGAGCGCCGCGACCGCGAGCGAGATGATGAACGGCAGGAACAGCGTGGTGCGGAACGCGCCGCGCAGCGGGAGCCGCGGGTGGTTGAGCAGCAGCGCGAGCGCGAGCGCGACGACCACCGCGGTCGGCGTGAACAGCACCGCGTAGAGCAGCGTGTTGCCGACCGCGTCGAGGATGTCGGGGTCGGTGAAGATCCGCTGGTAGTTCTCGAGCCCGACCCAGCGGGTGCGGCCGAACCCGCTCGCGTCGGTGAAGGACAGGCGCAGCGCCGAGAGCATCGGCCACACGACGAAGACCGCGAGGACGACGAGCGCGGGGGCGAGGAAGCCCAGGGCCGCGGTGGTGCGGCGGCGGCCGGTGCGCGTGCGTCGGACGGGGCCGCCCCGGCCGCCGAGCTGGGCCGGTGCGCGGTAGGCGCGCGTGCGCGGGGGGTGCGCGGTGGTCATGGACACCTCTCGGTGCGTCGGGTCGGTGCGTCGGGTCGGGGGACGTGCGACCCGGCGCCGCGCGGGGGCGGCGCCGGGCGCGGCGTCACTTGTCGAGGGCGTCCTGCACGGCGGTCTGCGCCTGCGCGAGCAGGGTGTCGATCGGCTCGCCGGCCATGGCGCGCTGCGTGAGGGCGTCGACGGCCGTGAGGACGTCGGTGCTGTTGACGACGCCGGGCAGCAGGGGCCGGCCCAGGCTCGCCTGCTCGGTGAGGGCGGCGACGACGGGGTTGGAGCCGACCTCGCTCGCGGTCACGTCGGTACGCAGCGGCGGCCAGCCCGACCCGAGCGACCACGCGACGTCCTGCTCGTGGTCGAGGAAGTACGTGAAGAACTCCTGGGCGGCGGCGCGCTGGGCGTCGTCGGCCTGCTCGGTGAGCGCCATCGCGACGCCGATGGCGGACGCGGCCTGGGTCTGCGGCCCGGCAGGGATCGGGGCGATCCCGTAGTCGATGCCGTTCTCCTTCGAGATCGACGCCATCCAGGGCCCGCCGATGTACATCGCGACGCGGCCGCTGGAGTACAGGCCGTCGCCGGTCACGCCGTCGACGCCGGTCGGGCTGATCTTGTCGGCCGCGATCGCGTCGTGCCAGAAGGCGAGGGTCTCGGCGTTCTCGGGCGAGTCCACGACGGCCTTGCCGTCCTCGACGACGCCGCCCCCGTTGCCGTAGAAGAGCGTGGGCCACACGCCGTTGCCGACCGTCTGGTGGTCGGCGAGCACGAGACCGTACTGCTCGGGGGTGCCGTCGCCGTCGGCGTCGACCGTGAGCGCCTTGGCCGCCGCGACCCACTCGTCCCACGTGGTGGGGACCTCGACGCCCGCGGCCGCGAACAGGGCCTTGTTGTAGAACATCGTGAGCGGCACGAAGCCCGTGGGGACCGCGTAGGCGGTGCCGTCGACCTTCACCATGTCGAGCGCACCGGCGTTGAGGTCGGGCGTCGCGTCGGCGTCGGCGTAGTAGTCGTCGAGGGAGACGAACGCACCGCGGTCGGCGTAGACGGGCAGGCGCTCGGCGGGCATCGCGACGATCTCGGGGCCGTTGCCGGCCGACAGCGCGGGCAGGAACGTGTCGTCGATGACGCCCCACGGGTTGACCTGGGTGCTGATCTCGACGTCGTCGTGCGACGCGTTGAAGTCGTCCACGATCTGCTGCAGCACGTCGCCGTCGGCCTCGGTGTAGCCGTGCCAGAACGTCAGCTTCACGGGCCCGTCGGAGGCCGCGTCGGACGGCCCGCCGGAGCACGCCGCGAGGGCGAGCGTGAGGCCGACGGCCACGAGTGTCGGTATGCGCTTCATTGCGGTTCCCTCCGAGGGAGTCCTCCGATACAACGTTGTAAGTCAACGTTGTAAGTGATGGTGCATCGCGCGTGCCGACGCTGTCAACCCCGCCCCTCACGGCGCCGCGCGTGAGGACCGCCGGCGGGCGAGCGACGCGTCAGGCGCCCGTGGACTCGCGCACCACGAGGCGGAAGTCGGGCGCCACGACGCGCCCGACGCTCGGCATCGACTCCGCGTGCTCGACGCGCTCCTGCAGGAACCCGACGGCGAGCCGCGCGACCTCCCGGATCCCCGGCTGCACGGTCGTGAGGCTGGGGTAGGCGAAGCGCCCGTCCGCGACGTCGTCGAAGCCCACGAGCGCGACGTCGCGCGGCACGCTGCGCCCGCGCTCCTGGAGCGTCCGCAGCGCGCCGAGCGCGAGGTCGTCGTTCATCGCGAAGACCGCGTCCGTGCGCACGCCCGCGTCGAGGGCCTGCGCCATGGCGCGCGCACCGCTGGTCCGGTCCCAGGTCTCCACCGGCACCACGAGCGCGGGGTCGAGCGGCACGCCCGCCGCCGCGAGCGCGGTCGCGTAGCCGGCGTGGCGCAGCGCAGCGACGCTCCCGACCTCGCCCGCGTGCGCGCCCAGCAGCAGCACGCGCCGCCGGCCCAGCGACAGCAGGTGCTGCGTGGCGGCGCGCGCGGCGTCCTCGTGCCGCATCGTCACGTGGTCGACCCCGGTGCCGAAGAGCGGCTCGCCGAGCACCACGAGCGGCACGCCGGGCTCGAGGTCGCTCGCGTCCTGCGCGGTCAGCCCCAGGGGCGCCAGCAGCAGGCCGTCGGTGAGCGCCAGGCGCGGGCTCCGCAGCACCTCGAGCTCGCACTCGCGGTCGCCCCCGGTCTGCTCGACGAGCACGACCAGGCCCTGCTCCTTGGCGGTGCGGATGACGACGTCGGCGAGCTGCGCGAAGAACGCCTGGCCCAGCTCGGGCACCGCGAGCCCGATGACGCCGCTGCGGCCGCGCCGCAGGTTCCGCGCGGCGAGGTTGGGCCGGTACCCGAGCTGCTCGACGGCCGCCATGACGCGCTCGCGCGTCGAGGCCCTGACCTGCGGGTGGTCGTTGAGCACGTTGGAGACGGTCTTGAAGGACACGCCTGCCACCTCCGCGACGTCGCGGAGCGTCGGGGCAGGGCCCGCCCCCCGGGTCGCACTCACACCTGCCACCTTACAACGTTGCAAGGCTGCAGCGGGTCCGATAGCGTCGTGCACGTCCTTCTACAACGTTGGAGAAGCCGTGACGCACATCCCGAACCCGATCGTCCTGCAGCGCGCCGACCCGTGCGTCCTGCGCCACGACGGGCAGTACTACTTCACCGGCTCGCACCCCGCCTACGACCGGGTCGTGCTGCGCCGCGCCGAGCGGCTGGCGGACCTGCAGGCTGCCGACGAGGTGACGATCTGGGAGCGCCACGCCGACGGGCCGCAGTCGCACCTGATCTGGGCGCCCGAGCTCCACCGCGTCGGCGACGCCTGGTACGTGTACTACGCCGCCGCGCCCGACGCCGGCGTCCGCGCCGACGCCCCCGGCGCCGCCGAGACGTTCAACCACCGCGTCCACGTGCTCGAGAACCGCAGCGCCGACCCGTTCGCGCCCACGTGGGTCGAGCGCGGCCAGGTCGACACCGGCTGGGAGTCGTTCGCGCTCGACGCGACGTCGTTCGTGCTCGACGGCACGCAGTACCTGGTGTGGGCGCAGCAGGACGTCACGATCCGCGGCAACTCCAACCTGTACATCGCCCCCATGGCGAACCCCTGGACGCTCGCCGGCCCGGCCGTGCTGCTCACGCGCCCCGAGCACGACTGGGAGACCGCCGGGTTCTGGGTCAACGAGGGCCCGTCGGTCCTGGTCCGCGAGGGCCGCGTGCTGCTCACCTACTCGGGCGCCGCGACCGGCCCCGAGTACGCGATGGGCCTGCTCACCGCCTCGACCGACGCCGACCTGCTCGACCCCGCGTCGTGGGCCAAGAGCCCCGACCCCGTGTTCGTCAGCCACCCCGACCACGGCCAGTACGGCCCGGGCCACAACTCGTTCACGACGACGCCGGACGGCGACGTCGTGCTCGTCTACCACGCCCGCACGTACACGCAGATCGAGGGCGACCCGCTGTGGGACCCCAACCGTCATGCGCGCGCCCAGGTCCTGCCGTTCGACGCCGACGGCACCCCCGTGTGGGGCGTGCCCGTCCCCGACGACCGACCCGTGCCCACGACGACCGACGTGCTCCCCCCGGCGGGGCTGCCGACGACCCCGGGCGACGGGGCCGTCGCCTGACGGCACCGCGGCGCGTCCGGCCCGGGTGCGCGGGACGACGGCACGCACGACGACGGCGGGCGCCCTCCCCAGGTCGCCCGCCGTCGTCCGTCGCGTCCCCGCCGGACGCCCGCCGTCAGGCCGGCGTCACCGACGCGACCGCCCACGCGGGCAGCTCGAGGTCGATGTCGAGCACGCCGTCGGCGTCGACGACCAGCTCGGTGCGCCACAGGTCGTCGGCCACCGCGCGCAGCCGCGCCGTCTGCTCGCGCGTGAGGTTGAGCGGCTCGCCCATCGCGTGCCACGCCTCGGCGACGTTGCCGTGCTCCCAGTCGACGCGCTCGACCGCGTACCGCGCGCCGGGCACCAGGCCGTCGACCGTGTGCCGCACGCGCCGCGCGGGGCCGACCTCGGCGAGCGCGCGCGTCTCGGCGTACGAGTCGGCCGAGCCGACGGGACGGCGGCCCATGTCGGCCGGGTAGTTGAACAGCACGGCCGCGACGTCACCCGTCGCCGAGTCGCGCGTGACCACGCCGTGGTCGGTGTCGAGCAGCAGCGTGTCCCCCAGGCGCGCGAGCATCGCGAACGCGTGGAACGTCGGCTTGTGCAGGCCCTGCTCGTTCACCAGGCCGAAGCCGCCGTGGAACGGGCCCAGGCCGGCGCCGCCCTCCTCGAAGACGTCCGTGAACGTCCAGTACGCGAGCGAGTCCGTGAGGTCCGCGCTGCGCAGGAACGCGCGCGTCACGTACGTCGCCGCGAAAAGCGTGTCGTGCATGCGGTCCCGGCTCGACGGCGACGTCGACCACTCGGTGATGTGCAGCTCGGCGTCCGGGTACGGGCTCGCGGCGATGATCTTCTGCATCGTCGTGAGGTCGTCGGGCGTCGCGTCGACGTGCCGGCGGATGTGCCGCACCTCGCCGTTCGCGCCGAACGCGAAGTCCGTCGGGTACAGGTGCGTCGTGAGGAAGTCGACCGGCAGGTCCCGCTCGGCGCACCACGCGATGAACTCCTCGATCCACACGGGCTGCCAGTCGAGCGCGTCGACGTCGGCGGCCGCGGCGGTGCCGTGCGTGCGCGTCGGGTCCTCGACCTCGCCCCGGTAGCGGTCGTCGGGGACGAACACGCTGGTCGACGGCCCGCCGACCAGCAGCCGGTCGTCGACCGAGCGCACCGCGCGCACGGTCGCCTCGTACAGCTCGAAGTACTGCGTGCGCGTGCCGGTCCAGAAGTGCGGCACGAGGTTCGGCTCGTTCCACACCTCGAAGCGCCACTGCCGCACCTCGTCGACGCCGTAGCGGTCGACCCAGTGCTGCACGGTCGCGCGCACGAGCTCAGCCCACGCGCCCATGTCGTTGGGCGGGCTGCAGTGCGCCTTCCACCAGAACAGCGTCTCGGTCTGCGTCGCGAGCGCGCGCGGCATGAACCCCAGCTCGACGAACGGCCGCGCGCCGACGTCGAGGATGAAGTCGATGACCTTGTCGACGTAGCTGAACGTGATCACCGGCTCGGGCAGCACGTTGTCGGGGCCGAAGCCGCCGCCGTACGTCGCGCGGTACACGAACATGTCGTCGTGGAAGATGCCGTGGAACCGCACGGTGCGGGCCCCGAGCACCTCGACGGCCTCGCGGAAGTGCGCCTGCCAGTCGGCGCGCAGCGCCTCGTTGGCGCGGCCCGCGCCGAGGCACGCGTTCCACACGTGGCGCAGCGGGCGCTCCTGCGGCGTCGCGCCGTCGACGCGGTGGCGGGCGGGGGTCGGCGTGAGGTCGGTCATGCGGGGATCTCTCCTCGGGCGGGTGGTCCGGCGGGCGGTGCGGGTGGCGCGGGCGCGTCGGCGCCCCGGCGCCGGGCCGTCATCCCTTGACGGCGCCGAGCGCGAGGCCCGACTGCCAGTACCGCTGCAGCGACACGAAGGCGAGGATGAGCGGCACGATCGTCAGCAGCGACGACGTGATGACGAGATTCTGCAGCAGCTCGCCGTTGCCCGCGGTCGACGCGAGCTTGTTCCACTGGTTGATGCCGATGGTCAGCGGGTACCAGGCGGGGTCCTTGAGCATGATCAAGGGCAGGAAGTAGTTGTTCCAGATCGACACGACCGAGAACAGCAGCACCGTGACGGTCGCGGGCCCGAGCAGGGGCACGCCGATCCGCCAGAACGTCCGGAACGGCCCGGCACCGTCGATCACGGCGGCCTCGAGCAGCCCGCCCGGCACGGCCTCGGCCGCGAACACCCACATGAGGTACAGCCCGAACGGGTTGAGGAACGACGGCAGCAGCACGGCCCACGGCGTGTTGGTCAGCCCGAGCTGCGCGAACAGCAGGAACTGCGGGATCGCGAGCGCGATGCCCGGCACCGAGATCGACCCGAGCACGACGAACAGGAACGCGCGCTTGCCGGTGAACCGCAGCTTGGCCAGCGAGTACCCGCCGAGCGCGGCGAGCGCGGTCGACACCGACGCCCCGACCACCACGTAGAGCAGCGTGTTGAGCAGCCAGCGGACGAAGATCCCGCCGTTGTACGTGAACACCTGCCCGATGTTGTCGAGCAGCGCGAACGAGTGGCCGGGCGCCAGGCCCGGGGTCGTGACGAAGTCCGGCTGGGTCTTGGTCGCGTTGATGACGAGCCAGAGGAGCGGGAGCAGGCAGTAGAGCGCGAACAGCGCGGTGACGAGCGTGAGCGTGAGGCTCTTGCGCGGGTTCGCGATGGTGTGCAGCGGCCGGTTGCGGGGCCGCGGCGGTGCGGTCGTGGTCATGGTCATCCCCGGGTCACTGGTCGAGGGCACGCTTCATGCCCCGGATCTGGACGGCGTACGCGATGGCGATCGTGAAGGCCGCCATGACGAGCGCGAGCGCCGCGGCGTAGCCCTGCTGCGAGCCCGTGAACGCGAGGTGGTACGCGTAGAGGTTCGGCGTGTAGTGCGTCGTGATGCCGCTGTTCGCGACGAGCGACGGCAGGATCTGCGGCTCGTTGAAGATCTGGAACGTGCCGATGATCGAGAAGATCACCGTGACGACCAGCGCGCCGCGCATCGCGGGCAGCTTGATCGCCTGGATCACGCGCCACTGGCCGGCGCCGTCGATCGCGGCGGCCTCGTACAGCTCGTGCGGCACGGCGCGCAGCACGCTGTAGAAGATCAGCATGTTGTAGCCGGTGAACGCCCACGTCACCATCACGCCGATCGAGATGAGCGTGGTGCCGGGCTGGAACGGGTTGAGCGACCAGCCGAGCCAGTCGTTGAGGTCCCGCACCAGGCCGTAGCGGATGCCGAGCATGAAGCCCCACATGAGCGTCGCGACGATCGCCGGCACCGCGTACGGCAGGAAGATCGACACGCGCAGCGTGCGCTCGCCGCGCAGCCGCCGCGAGTCCAGCGCGAGGGCGAGCGCCATCGCGAGCGTGAGCATGACCGGCACCTGCACGGCCGTGAACAGCACGACGCGCCCGGCGCCGTCCCAGAACAGCTCGTCGCCCATGAGCTTGGCGTAGTTGCCGAGCCCGGCGAACGTGCGGCCGCCGACCAGGCGGTCCTGGAACAGGCTCAGGTACGCGGCGTACCCGATGGGGACGAGGAAGACGACCGCGAACAGCGCGCCGAACGGCGCGACGAACGCCCAGCCGACCTGCCGGCCGCGGCGGCGCCGGCGTCGCGGGGCGGGCAGGTCCTCCGCCGCGGCGGGCGGGACCTGCGGTGCGCGCACGGTGGCGCTCATGTGCTGCTCCTCCCGGGTGGGCCGGGCGTCGCGGGGACGGGTCCTCGCGCCGCCCGGCGGCGGCGCAGTCGCCCTCGAAGCCCTGCTCGTTGCCGTACTCGACCATCCGCTTCTTCCACGTCTCGAGGACGTCGGCGAGCGTGCCCTGGCCCGAGCTGTACAGCGGCGAGGCGATGTCCTCGTAGATGGACCGCGCCCACTCGAAGAACGGCGGGTACTGCCACCCGGTCGCGGTGGTGGCGGCGACGTCGGCGAGCACCTCGCCGGTGCGCTGCCCGCCGAAGTACGGGTTCTCGGTCGCGCGGAACTCGTCGCTCTCGAGCACGCGCGTGCTGGGCACGAACGCGCCGGCCTCGACCCGCGGGTCGAGCCCGTCGCCGTGGGTCACGTACTCGAGGAACGCGTAGGCCGTCGCCTTGTTTCCGGCGGCGTCGGGGATGCCGAACGCGGACCCGCCGTTCTCGGCGCCGACCTGCTGGCCGGCCTCCCACTGCGGCATGGGCGCGACGCGGTAGGCGCCCGCGGCGTCGGGCGCGCGCTCGGGCAGCGTGGAGGTGAGCCAGCCGCCCATGTTCTGCGACGCGAGCGAGCCGTCGTTGAGCGCGCGGTTCCAGTCGTCGGACCACGCGGCGATCTCGGTGTTGACGAGGTCCTCGTCGATCATCTTCTGCCAGAACGCGACGGCCTTGGCGGTGCCCTCGTCGGTGAAGTCGATCGAGACCTTCGTGCCGTCGACCTGGAACGGCCGGCCGCCGGCCTGCCAGATGAGCGACAGCAGGAAGAACAGGTCGTTCGAGTCCTGCGCGATGTAGTGGTCGGGGCCGAGCGCGCGGATCGCCTTGGCGGCCTCGTAGTACTCGTCCCACGTGGTGGGCGCCTGCGTGATGCCGGCCTGCGCGAAGACGTCCTGGTTCCAGAACATCACCGCGGGGCCGAAGTCGGACGGCAGCGCGTAGACGCCGTCGTCGACGCTCACGTGGTTCCACGCGGAGGCGACGAAGTCGTCCTCGAGGTCGCCGGCGCCGAACGGCGTGAGGTCGGCGAGCTTGCCGGGGATCGCGAAGTACGGGATCGCGAAGTACTCCATCATCACGAGGTCGGGCACGCCGGAGCCCGCCTGGATCGCGTTGTCGAGGGCCTGGTACTGGTCGAACGACGAGCCCGCGTTGACGACGTCGACCTCGACGCCGGGGTGCGCGTCCTCGAAGCCGTCGACCGCGCGCTCGATCGTGCCGTCCCAGCTCCAGACGGTGATCTTGCCGCCGATCTCGCCGTCGGCGCCGTCGTCGGGCGTGCCGCCGCCGGTCGAGCAGGCCGCGAGCGCCGCGGCGGCCACGAGGGCGACGGGCGCGAGCCTCGCCTTGGTGCGGAGCCGCATGGGGTCCTCCTCCACTCTCGTCGTCGAGAGACGTTCTGTCGAAACAATTTCGCAAACGTTTTGGTGCGCGGCGACCGTACAGCGGCGCGGCGACGACGGTCAAGAGGAAGGATCGGCGGTGCAAGGCCGGGATTGCGGTGCGCCGCTGCCGACCGCTAGGGTCGAAACAATTTCGCAGGAGGCAGGCATGGCGGGCAGAGCACCCCGGGGACGCATCACCCTCGACGACGTCGCGGCACGCGCCGGCGTCTCCAAGGGCACCGTCTCCAAGACCCTCAACGGGCGCAGCGACGTCGCCGAGGACACCCGGCGCCGCGTCCAGGAGGCCGTCGCCGCGCTCGGCTACCGCCCCAGCACCGAGCCACCGGCCGCCACCCGGTCCGGTGCGCTCGCCGCCGTGCTCGACAACCTCGAGTCGCCCTACATCTCGCACGTCCTGCAGGGCGTGCTCGCCGCCGCCGACGCCGCGGGCACCGACCTGCTCGTGCGCGTCGCCCCCGAGCGACCGGCCCGCGAGACCCTCGACGTCGCGCGGGCCTGGGTGCGCGACCAGGTCGCCGCGGGCGTCGTCGGCGTCGTCGGACTCACGCTCGGCGGCTCGCACGCGCTGCTGGCCGCCGCCGCCGAGGCCGATCTCCCGTTCGTCATGGTCGACCCCGTCGGCGTCCGCGACGACTCGGTCGTGAGCATCGGCGCCACCAACTGGGAGGGCGGCCGCACCGCGACCGCGCACCTGCTGGGCCTCGGGCACCGCCGCATCGCGTGGGTCGGCGGCCCCGCCGCGTCGGCCGCGTCGCGCGAGCGGTTCCACGGCTACGCCGCGGCGCTCGACCAGGCGGGCGTCGCGGTGGACCGCGGCCTCGTGCACGAGGTGCCGTTCACCGTCGAGGCCGGGTACCGCTGCGGGCTCGAGCTGCTGGCCGCCGCGCACCCGCCCACCGGCGTGGTCTGCGGCGACGACGAGATCGCGGTCGGCGTGCTCGCCGCCGCCCGCGAGCGCGGCGTGCCCGTGCCCGCGCGGCTCAGCGTCGTCGGGTTCGACGACACCCCGCAGGCCACGTGGACCACCCCGCAGCTCACGACCGTGCACCAGCCGCTCACGGGCATGGGCCGCATGGCCGTCGAGACCGTGCTCGCGCTGGCCGCGGGCACGCAGCCCGCGTCACGTCAGGTGCAGCTCGTCACGACGCTCGTCGAGCGCGGGTCCACCGGCCCCGCGAGCGGGTGAGCACGGCCCGGCCCCGCGTCAGCGGTGGACGATCGGCTCGTCCGCGGCGAGGTCGACCAGCAGGTTCTCGTCGTCGCCGACCCACAGCCCGCCCAGGCGGTGCACCTCGAGGTACCAGGGCGACGCGGTGCGGTTGCCCATGCCGAACGGGTCCATGAACGTGCCGCCCAGGTGCGTGGACGCGAACCGCTCGTAGCAGTCGTCGACCTTGACGTACCCGTCGTCGCCGTCCTCCGGCCAGTCCACGGGCACGCGCCCGGCGTTCGGGTCGTCGCGCTCCACCAGGTACAGGTCGCCGAACAGCCCGAACCGCTCACGCGCGGGCGGGTCGACGTGCTCGGTCTCGTCGACCACCGGGTTGAGGCGGGGCCGCGCCGTGCGCGGGCCCGTGAGCTCGTCGCGCGTGAGCAGGACGACCGCGTAGAAGCACCCCGTGTCCTGGTCGCACAGCACGTGCGCGTGCGGGTGCGGCCGCGAGCGCGCGACGTCCTGCCAGAACGGGTCGGTGGGCGCGGGGTCCGCGAGGGCCTCGGTCACGAACGCGGGCGGCGGCAGGAACCCCGTCTCGTCGACCCACTCGAACACCGAGACCGCCACCAGGTCGGGGCTGCGACGGCGGTACTCGGGCGGCAGCTCGAGCGTCGCGCAGTGGATCATCGGCTGGCGGGTGCGCGGCGACCGGGGCCACGTGGCGGGGTCGATCGCGGGCCCCTCGGGCCCCGCCCAGCCGGCCGGCACCGGCGCGGGCCCGTCGGGGCGGTGGGCGTGGGCGCGGTC
>JAEYNO010000267.1 GCA_023412515.1 Actinomycetes bacterium | reverse complement strand
GGTCGCGGGGCGGGGCCGACGCCGGCGGCGCCCGGGCGGACGTCAGTCCGGACGGACGTCAGTACGTGAACGCGGCCGTGCGCTCCCGCAGGTCCTCGGACATCTGCGCGAGCTCGGACACCGACGTCTCGACCTGCACGAGCGCCGAGGACGACGACGACGCGACCTGCGCGACCTCGGACACGGCCGTGCGGATCTGGGCCGAGCCCGACGCGACGTCGGACATGCCGCGCGCCATCTCGGTGGTCGTCGCGGTCTGCTCCTCGACGGCCGACGCGATGGACGTCTGGTAGTCGTTGATCGAGCGCACGATGCCCTCGATCTGGCCGATCGCCTCGACGGCCCCGGCGGTGTCGCCCTGGATCGCCTCGACCCGGCGCGCGATGTCCTCGGTGGCCTTCGCCGTCTCCTGCGCCAGCTCCTTGACCTCCCCCGCGACGACCGCGAACCCCTTGCCCGCCTCACCGGCCCGCGCCGCCTCGATCGTCGCGTTGAGCGCGAGCAGGTTGGTCTGCTCGGCGATCTGCGTGATGAGCTTGACGACGTTGCCGATCTCCTGGCTCGACTCACCGAGCCGCTGCACGGTGACCCCGGCCTCGTCGGCCGCCGCGGTCGCGGCCTGCGCGACCTTGGCGGCCTCGGCCGCGTTCTGCGCGATCTCCCGGATCGAGGCGCCCATCTGCTCGGCGCCGGCCGACACGGACTGCACGTGCTGGTCGACGTCGCCCGCGGCGCCCGCCGCGACCCCGGCCTGCGCGCTGGTCTCCTGCGCACCGGTCGCCACCTGCCGCGACGCGGCCGACAGCTGCTCGGCCGCCGCCGCGACCGTGCCGGACGCCTCCGCGACGCCGGCCATCGTGCTGCGCAGGTGGTGCTGCGCCTCGCCGAGCGCGAGCGCCATGCGCCCGAGCTCGTCGCCCACCACGACCTGCGGCGTCACGGTGAGATCACCGCGCGCGAGCGCCTCGATCGAGGCGACCATCGTGCGGACCGACGCCGCGACGCGGCGCATCAGGCCGGTCGTCACGACGACCGCGACGAGCGCCGCGACGACGAACGCGACGCCCAGCGCGAGGATCGTCACGCGGATCTCGGCGGCGCTGCGCGCGAGGATCGCGTCGACGCCCGCGCGGACCTGCCCCTCGGCGAGCCCGAGCGCGCGCCCGGCCCAGTCGGGGTCGGCCGCGACGTCCGCGGCGACCGCGACCTCGAAGCCCGCGGTGTCACCGGCCCTCACGAGCGGCAGCAGCGTGCCGTCGCGGTAGCCGACCCACGCGTCCCACCGCGTGCGGAAGTCCTGCCACTGCGGCGTGTCCGACAGGTCGTAGCCCTCGACGACGTCGATGCGCGACGCGACGTCGGCGTCGACCCAGGCGACCGTGGTGAGCAGCTGGTCGCGCGTGGCCGGGTCGGCCGCGGCGGCGCGCCGCACCAGCAGGTGGCTGCGCTGCTGCTGCACCTGGATCTCGGCCATCGACGCCTGCAGCTCGTTGGTGAGGTCGGCCATCTCCTCGAGGTGCGCACCGGCACGCTGCAGCACGAACGCGCCGGCGCCGCCCACGACGGCGAACGCGATGCCGACGAACAGCAGCAGCGCGACGATCTTGGTGCGCAGGGGCCGGTTCCAGAACCAGCCGCCGTGCGTGGTGCCTGCGTCGCGGGTCATCGTCCGATCTCCTGCGCCGTGTAGTAGCCGCCGTCGACGAGCACGCGCTCGACGTTGTCCTCGGTGACGAGCTGGGGGGTCAGCAGGTACGACGGGACGACGCGCACGCCGTTGTCGTACGTGGCGGTGTCGTTGACCTCGGGCTGCTCGCCCGCGAGCAGCGCCCGCACCATGCCGACCGTGACCTCGGCGAGCTGCCGGGTGTCCTTGTAGACGGTCGAGAACTGCTCGCCGCTCGCGACGAGGCGCGCGGAGTCGACCTCGGCGTCCTGGCCCGTGACGACGGGCTGGGTGGCCTGCGCGGTGCGCGTCGCCTCGAGCACGGCCCGCGAGATCCCGTCGTAGGGCGACAGCACGCCGTCCAGCCGACGCCCGTCGGCGTAGGCCGCGAGCAGCGTCGGCATGCGGTCGGCCGCGACCTTCGCGTCCCACGCCTGCGTCGCGGCCTCGGCGAACGTCGTCTGCCCGGAGCCGACGACGAGCACGCCGGAGTCGAGGTACGGCTGCAGGACCTGCATCGCGCCGTCCCAGAAGAACGTCGCGTTGTTGTCG
This sequence comes from Actinomycetes bacterium, assembly GCA_023412515.1. Classification (GTDB taxonomy): domain Bacteria; phylum Actinomycetota; class Actinomycetes; order Actinomycetales; family Cellulomonadaceae; genus Cellulomonas. Next base: position 892 of record JAEYNO010000267.1, on the reverse strand, counting down.
TCGGGCGAGCCGGCGAACAGCTCGACGAGGTAGGGGCCGGTCGCGCCGGTGGGCTCGCCGGCGGCGTCGAGCACGCCGAGGCCCTGCAGCAGCGACGTGCCCTGCAGGACGCCGACGCGCGCGTTGTCGAAGGATGCGTAGTAGGCGACGTCGCCCGAGTCGCGGATGAGCCGGTCGTACGCGATGACGGGCACGTCGGCGTCGCCCGCGTCGGCGAGGACGCCCTTCAGGGCCGTGCCGTCGACCGACCCGACGACGAGCGCGTCCGCCCCGGCGGCGAGCATGGCCTCGAGCTGGTCGACCTGGGCGGCCGGGTCGTTCTCGGCGAACTCGAGCCGGACGTCGTAGCCGAGGGACACGAGCTGCGCCTCGAGGTTGTCGGCGTCGTCGATCCACCGGTCGGAGGTCGTGGTCGGCATCGCGATGCCGACCAGCGGCCGGTCGTCGGACCCGCCCGTGACGGAGCCGCAGGCGGTCATCACCAGCAGCGGCACGGCCGCCAGCGCGGCCGCGCGGAACGCTCGTCGCATCCTGTCCCCCTTCATGGGTGCGCCCGGCCGGTCGTCCGTGACCGGCCTCTTCCTCCGTCCATCGGCGCGGGGCGTGCACATCTGAGCGCCCCGCGCTGACAGCCCGGTAGGCGACGGGGCGCGGCGGCGTCGCCTCCCGCGCGGGCGGCGGCGTCGGGATGACTGGATCGCGCTCTCGCGACCGGGGTGGGCTCAGTACGTGAAGGCGGCGACGCGGCGTCGCAGGTCGTCGGACAGCCGCGCGAGCTCGGCGACCGAGGCACCCATCTGGCCCAACGTCGTGGACGCCTCCTGCGCCGAGGACGCCACCCCCGTGATGTTCGCCGCGATCTCCCCCGACCCGGTCGCTGCCTCACCGACCC
>JAEYNO010000255.1 GCA_023412515.1 Actinomycetes bacterium | reverse complement strand
TCGCGCGTCGTCAGCTCGGGGTCGTCGAGCACCCAGGACGCGCGGCGGCGGCGCGACTACCAGGGGTTGGTCGCGCGCAGCACCTGGGCGAGCTCGTTGTTGCGCACACCTCAGCGTGCGCCCTCGTCAGAGCCCCGACGAGGGACGAACGGCCTCGCCGGGCCGTGGTACGGGCCGTCCCGTCAGACCATCTCGAGCAGGTCCTGGACGGAGTCCAGCACCTCGGTGGGACGGAACGGGAACCGCTCGACGTCGCCCGCGCGCGTCGAGCCCGTGAGCACCAGGTAGGTGCGCAGGCCGGCCTCGATGCCCGCGATCACGTCGGTGTCCATGCGGTCGCCCACCATGACGGTCGTCTCGGAGTGCGCGTCGATCCGGTTGAGCGCCGAGCGGATCATCATCGGGTTCGGCTTGCCCACGAAGTAGGGCTTGCGCCCGGTCGCGGCCGAGATCATCGCGGCGACGGCACCGGTCGCGGGCAGGTCGCCCTCGGCGCTCGGGCCCGTGACGTCGGGGTTCGTCGCGATGAACCGCGCGCCGCCCTGGATGAGGCGGATGGCCTGCGTGATCGCCTCGAACGAGTACGTGCGCGTCTCGCCCAGCACGACGAAGTCCGGGCGCGCGGCCGTGAGCGTGTACCCGGCCTCGTACAGCGCGGTCGTCAGGCCCGCCTCGCCGATGACGTACGCCGAGCCGCCGGGCATCTGGTCGGTCAGGAACTGCGCGGTCGCGAGAGCCGACGTCCAGATGGCCTGCTCGGGCACGTCGATGCCCGTCGCGGCCAGGCGCGCCCGCAGGTCGCGCGGCGTGTAGATCGAGTTGTTGGTGAGGATGAGGAAAGGCCGCTCCGCGGCCTGCAGCGCACCGACGAACTCCGCCGCGCCCGGCAGCGCGTGGTTCTCGTGCACGAGCACGCCGTCCATGTCGGACAGCCACGACCGGATCTCGCGCGTCATCGCGCACCCCGGCCGGCGTCGTCGCCCGGCAGGTCGACGACCTCGGTGCCCGCCTGCCCGGCGACCGGCTCGGTGGCCGCGTGGCCGAAGACCTCGCGCTCGACCGCCGCGCGCTCGACCGGCTCGTCGTAGGCGGTGTCACGGCCCTCGACCGTCTCGCCGGCCTTCTCCTTGCGGCGCGCGCGCCACAGCTCGAACGCCACGGGCAGCAGCGACGCGAGCACGATCAGGACGAGCAGCGCCTCGATGTTGTCCTTGATGAAGGCGATGTTGCCGAGCAGGTAGCCCAGCAGCGTGACGCCGACGCCCCACAGCAGCGCACCGATGACGTTGAACGACACGAAGTGCCGGTAGCTCATCTTGCCGACGCCCGCCGCGACGGGCGCGTACGTGCGCACGAACGGCACGAAGCGCGCCACGATGATCGTCCGCCCGCCGTACTTGTCGAAGTACGCGTACGTCTGGTCGATGTACTTCTGCTTGAAGAACCGCGAGTCGGGGCGGTTGAACACGCGCGGGCCGAGCTTGCGGCCGATCGCGTACGCGACCTGGTCGCCCGCGAACGCCGCGAGGAACAGCATCAGGCACAGCACCCCGATGTTGAGCGACAGCTTGTCCTGCGCGACGAGCGCGCCCGCCGTGAACAGCAGCGAGTCGCCCGGCAGGAACGGGAACAGCAGCCCCGTCTCGATGAACACGACGGCGGTGATGCCGATCAGGGCGGCCGTGCCGAAGGACTCGATGAGGTGGTCGGCCTGCAGGAAGTCCGGACCGAGCGCCGGCAGCGGGCCGCCGGCCAGCAGCGGGGCCACGTCGGTCGTCAGTGCGGCGGCGAGCGCCGACGTCGTCAACATGGCCCTCAGCCTACGGCCCCGGGCCCGCGCGACCGGGGCGGTCCGGCAGGGGGTTGCAGGGCCCTGGGTAGGCTTCCGTGGTGGCTCACGACGCGACCTCCCCGGCCGACGCCCCCACCACCTCGACCCTCGCGGCACCGCGCACGACGTGGTCCCGCGCACCCCTGCACGCCGCGCGCGGCGGGCTCATCGGCGCCGCCGAGTCCGTGCCCGGCATCTCGGGCGGCACCGTCGCGCTCGTCGTCGGCCTGTACGACGAGCTGATCGCCGCGGCCGCGCACGTCGTGCACGCGGGCCGCGCGTTCGTCGTCGGCGTCGTGCGCCGCCGCGGCACCGCCGAGGCGACCGCGGCGCTGCGGCGCGTCGACTGGCGCCTCGTGCTGCCCGTGCTCACGGGCATGGCGGTCGTGCTCGTGCTGTCGCTGCGCACGCTCGCGCCCCTGCTCGAGAGCCACCCCGTGCCGACCCGCGCCGTGTTCGCGGGCATGATCGCGGCGTCGGTCGCGGTGCCGCTCGGCATGATGCCGTCGCGGCCGCGCGTGCGGGACGGCGCCTACGCGCTGGTCGCGGCCGTCGCGGCGTTCCTGCTCACCGGCCTCCCGCCCGTCGCGATCGAAGAGCCGTCGCTCTGGTACGTCGTGCTGGGCGCCGCGATCGCGATCAACGCGCTCGTCGTGCCGGGCCTGTCGGGCTCGGCGCTGCTCGTGGTGCTCGGGCTGTACGTACCCGTGCAGGCCGCGCTCGACGGCCGTGACGCCGCGTTCGTCGGCGCGTTCGTGCTCGGCGCCGTGCTCGGCTTCGCAGCGTTCGTCCGCACGCTGCAGTGGCTGCTGCACGAGCGCCGCCAGGTCACCATGGCCGTCGTCACCGGCCTCATGGTGGGCTCGCTGCGCGCGCTGTGGCCGTGGCAGGACGACGACCGCGGGCTGCTCGCACCGCAGCAGGGCGACGTCGGTCAGGTCGTGCTGCTGGCCGCCACCGGCGCCGTCGTGGTCGGCGGGCTCGTCGCCTGGGAGCGGCGGCGCGCCGCCCGCGCGCGGGCCGCGGC
>JAEYNO010000204.1 GCA_023412515.1 Actinomycetes bacterium | reverse complement strand
CCTCGATCGAAGACCGCCGGGACCGGCCGGCGCCTTCGAGAGCAAGGAGGGCACCCGTGGAGGGTCCCGAGATCCAGTTCGCCGAGGCCGTGATCGACAACGGTCGCTTCGGCACCCGCACCGTCCGTTTCGAGACCGGCCGCCTCGCCAAGCAGGCCGCCGGCTCCGCCGCCGCGTACCTCGACGGCGAGACGATGCTCCTGTCGGCCACGACGGCCGGCAAGCACCCCAAGGAGCAGTTCGACTTCTTCCCGCTGACGATCGACGTCGAGGAGCGGCAGTACGCCGCCGGCAAGATCCCCGGCTCGTTCTTCCGCCGTGAGGGCCGCCCGTCGACCGAGGCGATCCTCGCGTGCCGTCTCGTCGACCGTCCGCTGCGCCCGCTGTTCGTCAAGGGCCTGCGCAACGAGGTCCAGGTCGTCATCACCGTCCTGGCGATCCACCCGGACGATGCGTACGACGTGCTCGCGATCAACGCCGCGTCGATCTCGACGCAGCTGTCGGGCCTGCCGTTCTCCGGCCCTGTCGGCGGTGTGCGCATCGCGCTCATCGACGGCCAGTGGGTCGCGTTCCCGCGCTACTCCGAGCGTGAGCGCGCGACGTTCGACATGGTCGTCGCGGGCCGCGTGGTCGGCGACGACGTCGCGATCGCGATGATCGAGGCCGAGGCGCCCGAGAAGTCATGGAACATCATCAAGGACGAGGGCGGCCAGGCGCCGACCGAGGAGATCGTCGCGCAGGGCCTCGAGGCCGCCAAGCCGTTCATCCGCGTCCTCGTCGAGGCGCAGACCGAGCTCGCCGCGAAGGCCGCCAAGGAGACCCAGGTCTTCCCGACGTTCCCGGACTACCAGGACGACGTCTACGCCGCGGTCGAGGCCGCCGCGACGGCGCGCCTGGGCGAGGCCCTGAGCATCGCCGACAAGCAGACCCGCGAGGGTCGCCTCGACGAGATCAAGGCCGAGGTGCAGGCCGAGCTCGCCGCGCAGCTCGAGGGTCGCGACAAGGAGATCTCCGCCGCGTACCGCTCGGTGCAGAAGAAGCTCATCCGCCAGCGCATCCTCACCGACGGCTTCCGCATCGACGGCCGTGGCCTGCGCGACATCCGCACGCTCTCGGCCGAGGTCGAGGTCCTGCCGCGCGTGCACGGCTCGGCGCTGTTCGAGCGTGGCGAGACCCAGATCCTGGGCGTCACGACGCTGAACATGCTCCGCATGGAGCAGCAGCTCGACACGCTGTCGCCCGAGACGCGCAAGCGCTACATGCACAACTACAACTTCCCGCCCTACTCGACGGGCGAGACGGGCCGCGTGGGCTCGCCGAAGCGCCGCGAGATCGGCCACGGAGCGCTCGCCGAGCGCGCGCTCATGCCGGTCCTGCCGAGCCGCGAGGAGTTCCCCTACGCGATCCGTCAGGTCTCGGAGGCGCTGGGCTCGAACGGCTCGACGTCGATGGGCTCGGTCTGCGCCTCGACCCTGTCGCTGCTCAACGCGGGTGTGCCGCTGCGCGCGCCCGTCGCGGGCATCGCGATGGGCCTCGTGTCCGACACGGTGGACGGTGAGACCCGCTACGCGGCGCTCACCGACATCCTCGGCGCCGAGGACGCGTTCGGCGACATGGACTTCAAGGTCGCCGGTACCCGCGAGTTCGTCACGGCCATCCAGCTCGACACCAAGCTCGACGGCATCCCCGCCTCGGTCCTGGCCGGCGCGCTGACGCAGGCCAAGGAGGCGCGTCTGGCGATCCTCGACGTCATCGCCGAGGCCATCGACACGCCCGACGAGATGAGCCCGTTCGCGCCGCGCGTCATCACGGTGAAGGTCCCGGTCGACAAGATCGGCGAGGTCATCGGCCCGAAGGGCAAGATGATCAACCAGATCCAGGAGGAGACCGGCGCCGACATCTCGATCGAGGACGACGGCACGGTCTACATCGGCGCGACCGACGGTCCGTCGGCCGAGGCCGCGCGGGCCGCGATCAACGCGATCGCGAACCCGCACATGCCGGAGATCGGCGAGCGCTTCGTCGGCACCGTCGTCAAGACGACGACGTTCGGCGCGTTCATCTCGCTGTCGCCGGGCAAGGACGGTCTGCTGCACATCAGCCAGATCCGCAAGCTCGTCGGCGGCAAGCGCGTCGAGAACGTCGAGGACGTGCTCGCGGTCGGCCAGAAGGTCCAGGTCGAGATCGGCGAGATCGACCCGCGCGGCAAGCTGTCGCTGCACGCGGTGCTCGACGAGGCCGAGGCCGGCGCCCAGGGCGAGGCAGCGGACGCGTCCGCCACCGCCGACGCCTGACGTGCCGCTCTCCCTCCCGTTGGTCGCCCCCGGTTCGCCGGGGGCGGACCTCGTCGTCGGGCAGGACGGGGGCGCCGCCGTGCGGCGCACCGTCCTGCCCGGCGGGGTCCGGGTGCTCACCGAGCACATGCCGGGCCTGCGCTCGGCCACGGTCGGGGCGTGGGTCGGCGTCGGCTCGCGCGACGAGACGTCGGGCCACTTCGGCTCGACGCACTTCCTCGAGCACCTGCTGTTCAAGGGCACGGCGCGGCGCACGGCGATGGACATCGCCGAGGCGTTCGACGCCGTCGGCGGCGAGGCCAACGCCGCCACCGGCAAGGAGCACACCTGCTACTACGCGCGCGTGCTCGACTCCGACGTGCCCATGGCCGTCGACGTCATCGCGGACATGGTGACCTCGGCCCGCCTCGACGCCGACGAGCTCGAGACCGAGCGCGGTGTCATCCTCGAAGAGCTCGCGATGAACGACGACGACCCGTCGGACGTCGCGCACGAGCAGTTCGCCGCCGCCGTCTTCGGCGACACGCCCCTCGGGCGGCCCATCGGCGGCACCCCGCAGGCCATCCGCGACGTGCCGCGCGACGCCGTGTGGGAGCACTACCGCGAGCACTACCGCCCCGACACGCTCGTCGTGACGGCCGCGGGCGGCGTGGACCACGACGCGCTGTGCGCGCAGGTCGAGGCCGCGCTCGCGGCGGGCGGCTGGCCGCTCGACCCCGCGGCGACGCCGCGCGCCCGCCGGACCGCCGGGGCTCCCGTGCCCCCCGCGGCGCTCGAGCTGACGATCCGCCGCTCGACCGAGCAGGCGAACGTCATCGTCGGCGGCCCGTGCCTCACCTCGACCGACCCGCGCCGGTTCGTGCTCTCGGTGCTGAGCGCCGCGCTGGGCGGCGGCATGTCCTCACGGCTCTTCCAGGAGATCCGCGAGAAGCGCGGGCTGGCGTACTCGACCTACTCGTTCGCGACCGGCCACGCCGAGACCGGGCTGTTCGGGCTCTACGCCGGCTGCACGCCCGCCCGCGTCGACGAGGTGACCGCGCTCATGGTCGCCGAGCTCGAGCGCATGGCCGACGCGCCCATGGGCGCGGCCGAGCTCACGCGCAGCATCGGCCAGTTGTGCGGCGGCCTCGTGCTCGGCATGGAGGACACCGGGTCGCGCATGAGCCGCCTGGGCAAGGCCGAGCTGGTGCACGGCGAGCTGCTCGACGTCGACGAGTCGCTCGAACGTGTCCGCGCCGTGACGGCCGCGCAGGTGCAGGAGCTCGCGGCCGAGCTCGCGGCCGCGCCCCGCAGCGTCGTGCGCGTGGGCCCGTTCGGCGACTGACGTCGTCCGCGGGCGCCGTCCGCGGGACAGGTCACACCGTCGGTCGCGCGCGGCATGATGGGGGCATGCCCGTCGCCGTCGACCACTACCGCCGGTACCCCGTCCCCGCCGCGCTGCGCGGCGTCGCCGAGCACGCGTGGGTCGCGCGCCACGCGCCGGGCGCCGATCACGTCGAGGTGCTGCTGCCCGACGGCCGCGGGCTGCTGCAGGTGGTCCGCGGCGAGCCCGGCGAGCTCGTCGACCCGCTGACCGGCGGACGCGCGCCCGACGTCGACGGCGTGCGCGGACCGTGGACGCACGCGCTCGTCGCGCGGCAGCGCGGACCCGTGGTGCGCCTGGGCGTGCAGCTGCACCCGCTGGGTCCGGCGCGGCTGCGCGGCGGCCGGCCTCTCGCGGACACCTGGACCGGGCTCGACGAGGTCCTCCCGGCCGCGGTGGTGACCCGCGCGGGTGCGCTGCTCGACGAGGGTGCGGACGACGCGGCCGTCGCGGCGGTGCTCGACGCGCTGGCGGCGCGGCCGCGGCACGACGGCGCCGACCTCGACCGGCTCGAGGACGTGATCGCGTACGTCGAGGCCCACCGCGGTCTGGTGCGCGCGAGCGACATCGCGCGCGAGGTCGCCGCGAGCGTGGGCGACCTGCACCGGTGGTGCACGACCCTGCTCGGCGTCACGCCCGCGCAATATCTCGCGGCCGTGCGCTTCAGCACCTTCGTGCGCGAGTCCGTCGGCACCGGTCCGGTCGACGCGGCCGCGACGGTCGCGACCGTCGAGTGGTTCGTGGACGCGGGCTACCCGCCGCGCGAGGTCGAACGGTTCACGGGCCTGCCGCCCGTCGAGCTGCGCCGGCTGGCCGAGCACCTGGCCGCGCAGCTGGGGCCCGCGGGCGTCTGACGACGTGGACCGGGCCCGCCGCCCGGGGCGCCGCCGGTTAGGGTGCGAGGCGTGAGCGAACCGATCCGCGTGGCCGTGCTGGGAGCGTCCGGACGCATGGGGGGCACCACGGTGCGCGCCGTGCAGGAGGCCGACGGGCTCGAGCTCGTCGCGACCCTGGACGCCGGGGACGACCTGCGCGCGGTGGTCGACGCGGGCGCGCACGTCGCGGTCGACTTCACGGTGCCGTCGGTCACCGAGGACCACGTGCACACGCTCGTCGACGCGGGCGTGCACGCGGTGGTCGGCACGACCGGGTGGGACGACGCGTCGTTGGGCCGCGTGCGCGACCACCTCGGGCGGACGCCGGGGGTGGGGGTCGTGGTCGCGCCGAACTTCGCGCTGGGTGCGGTGCTCGCGATGGCCTTCGCGCGGCAGGCCGCGCGGTGGTTCGAGTCCGCCGAGGTCGTCGAGCTGCACCACCCCGACAAGTTCGACGCGCCCTCCGGGACGGCGCGGCACACCGCGCAGGGCATCGCCGCGGCGCGCGCCGCCGCGGGCCTGGGCCCGGTGCCGGACGCGACGACGCAGACCCTCGACGGCGCGCGCGGCGCCGACGTCGACGGCGTGCGGGTCCACGCGGTCCGCCTGCGGGGCCTCGTCGCGCACGAGGAGATCCTGCTCGGCAACGCCGGCGAGATGCTCACGATCCGGCACGACTCGTTCGACCGCGTGAGCTTCATGCCCGGCGTGCTGCTCGCCGTCCGGCGCGTCGTGGACCGTCCGGGCCTGACCGTCGGCCTCGAGGACCTGCTGGACCTGCACGCATGACCGACGCCCCGCGCGCCCGCCGTCGCCGGACGGGTCTGGTCGCCGCCGTCGCGCTGAGCGCGCTGCTCGCGCTCTACGTGTGGCTGGTGGGCGTGCGCGCCGTGCAGCTGATGGGCACGGGCGAGCCCGTCGGCGTCGCGCTGGGCGTCGCGTTCCTCGTGGCGCCGCTGCTGGTGCTCGCGCTGATCGTGCGCGAGTGGCTGCTGGCCCTCGACGTGCAGCGCATGGCGGACGCGCTCGCGGCGGCCGGCGAGCTGCCGGTCGACGACCTGCCTCGGTCCCCGGGCGGTCGGGTCGACCGCGCCGCGGCCCGCGCCGCCTTCGAGCCGCACCGCGAGCGCGTCGACGCGTCCCCCGACGACTGGCGCGCGTGGTACCACCTCGCGTTCGCGTACGACGCGGCGGGCGACCGCTCGCGCGCGCGGGCCGCGCTGCGGACCGCGAGCCGTCTGCACCGCGGCCGACCGGCGCGCACCGAGCTGCCCTGAGGTCCCTCCCCGGCGGTCAGATGCCGGCGTACCAGCGGCGTTCGACCACGACGTGCGCCTCCTCGTCGGGGCCGGGCCCGGTGGCGAGCCGACGCGTGAGCCCGTCGGGCCCCAGCCCGGCGCCCTCGAGGAACCGCTCGCGGGCGGCGTCGCCCTCGATCACCCAGGTCTGCACCTGGTCGGCGCCGTCGGCGCGCAGCAGGTCGACCGCCGCGGCCAGCAGCCGCGAGCCGTGGCCGCCGCGCTGCGCCTGCGGGTCGACCTCGAGCGCGAGCACGACGCCCGCGGGTGCGTCGGTCGGGTCGGGCGCGGGGATCGGCGCGACCGACGCGAACCCGACGAGGTGGGGCCCGTCGCACGCGACGAGCACGTGGTAGCCGGGGCCCGGGGGAGCGGTGACGGCCTGCGCCCACTGCGCGACGAACGCGTCCTCGTCGAGCGAGCCGAGCACGACCTCGCCCAGCACGTCGGCGTGCGCGGTGCGCCACGCGGCGAGCTGGATGTGCGCGATGCGGGTCTCGTCTCCGGGCACGGCGGGGCGCACGGACACGTCGGCGGTGGGGGGCAGCACCCGGCGAGCCTAACCCGCGGGCCGTCAGGGCATCCCGAGCAGTCGCAGCCCCGCGGCGGTCGCCGCGGCGAGCAGCACGACCACGACGAACGGCGCGCGCAGCGCCAGCGCGACGGCCGCGACGACGAGCGCGGGGAGCCGGGCGTCGAGCGTGAGCCGGCCGCCGGTCGTGGCGGTCTGCACGGCGACGAGCGCGGCGAGCAGCGCGACCGTGACGAGCGCGGCGACGCGGGCGACGCGGGGCTGCGCGAGCCAGTGCTCGGGCAGCAGGTGGCCGGCGAGCTTGATGCCCAGGCACGCGAGCCCGGCGAGCAGCACGGCGAGCCAGAGACCGGTCACGGCGCACCGTCCGGGTGACGGGCCGGGGCGGCCGGCGGCGGACCGGTGCTGACGAGCCCGACGACGACGGCGACGAGCGCCGCGAGGAGCACCGGCACGCCGGCCGGCAGGACGGGCGTCGTCGCGAGCGCGACGACCACGGCGGCGAGCGCCACGACCTGCGCGGTGCGACCCG
>JAEYNO010000202.1 GCA_023412515.1 Actinomycetes bacterium | reverse complement strand
CGCGTGCAGCGTGTCGCCGCCGTTGTTGCCGGGGCCCACGAGCAGCACGACCTGCGCGCCGCCGACGCGCCCGCGCACGTCCCGCAGCACGCGCGCGACGTGCGTCGCGAGGCCGAACGCCGCGCGGTCCATGAGAGGCGCGCCGGCCGCGAGCAGGGGTTCCTCGACCGCGCGCACGGCGGCGGCGTCCCACGAGAGCAGCACCCGCCCATCCTGCCCGGGCCCGCACGCGGGCGCGACGCGCGAGCACGTCGCGCGGGCACGTCGCGGCCCGGCCGCACGGGTCCGCCGCGCCACCCGGACGCGCGACCGGCCCGCGGGTAGCGTGCGAGGCATGCGCTTCGGACTCTTCATCCCCCAGGGTTGGCGGCAGGACCTCACGGGCATCGACGCCCGCGACCACTGGAAGGTCATGCACGGCCTCGCGTCGTGGGCCGACGACGGCGACGCCTTCGAGTCGATCTGGGTCTACGACCACTTCCACGCCGTGCCCGAGCCCAACGGCGAGGCCACGCACGAGGCCTGGAGCCTCATCAACGCGTTCGCGGCGTCGACGTCGCGCGTGCGGCTCGGCCAGATGTGCACGTGCATGGCCTACCGCAACCCCGCCTACCTCGCGAAGGTCGCCACCACCGCCGACGTCATCTCGGGCGGCCGCGTCGAGATGGGCATCGGGGCCGGCTGGTACGAGCACGAGTGGCGCGCGTACGGCTACGGGTTCCCGCGCGCCGGCGAGCGCATCGCGATGCTCGACGAGGGCGTGCAGATCTTCAAGCAGATGTGGACCGACGGCACCGCGACCCTCGACGGCACGCACTACCAGGTGGACGGCGCGCAGCTCTCGCCGCTGCCGCTGCAGGTCGACGGGCCGCCGCTGTGGATCGCGGGCGGCGGCGAGAAGAAGACGCTGCGCATCGCGGCCGAGCACGCGCAGTACACCAACTTCGACGGGTCGCCCGAGGGCTTCGCGCACAAGTCGGAGATCCTGCGCGGGCACTGCGAGGCCATCGGCCGGAACTTCGACGAGATCACCCGCTCGGCCAACTACAACGTCGTCATCGGCGCCACGCAGGCCGAGGTCGACGACCGCATCGCGTGGGTCGAGGAGCACTACGCGAACACGGTGCCCAACAAGGCGCCCGAGGTCGCCGAGCAGTTCCGCAGCGGCCCGCTCGTCGGCACGCCCGAGCAGATCGTCGAGACGCTGCGCGAGCTGCAGGGCCTGGGCATGACGTACGCCATCACGTACTTCGCCGAGGCCGCGTACGACCGCTCGGGCGTCGAGCTGTTCGCGCGCGAGGTCGTGCCGCACCTGCGCTGAGCGCGTGCCGGGCGCGACGTCGGTCAGACGTCGCGCTCGGCCACGACCACCGCCGACGCGATGCCCGCGTCGTGCGAGATCGACAGGTGGAACCGCGCGACCCCCAGCGCGTCCGCACGCGCCGCGACCGTGCCCGTGACCTCGACGACCGGCTGCGCACCGGTCACGCGCCGCACGGTCGCGTCCTGCCAGCGCATCCCCGGGGGCGCGCCGAGCGCCTTCGCGATCGCCTCCTTGGCCGCGAACCGCGCGGCCAGGGAGGCGTCCGGCAGGTCCCGCTCGGCGGGCGTGAACAGCCGCTCGCGCAGCCGTGGCACGCGCGCGAGCGTCGCCATGAACCGCGCGACGTCGACGACGTCGATCCCGACGCCGACGATCACGACGCGCCCCGCGCGACGCCGCGGGCGCGCCTCACTCGACCGTGACGGACTTGGCCAGGTTGCGCGGCTGGTCCACGTCCAGCCCCTTGGCGGTCGCGAGCTCGCACGCGAACACCTGCAGCGGCACGACCGTCAGCAGCGGCGCGAGCAGCGTCGGGCACTGCGGCACCGAGAACACCTCGTCGGCGAACGGGCGCACGGCCTCGTCCCCGTCCTCGGCGATGACGATCGTGCGGGCGCCGCGCGCGCGGATCTCCTGGATGTTCGAGACGACCTTGGAGTGCAGCGAGTGCCGGCCCCGCGGCGAGGGCACCACCACGAACACCGGCTGCCCCGGCTCGATGAGCGCGATCGGGCCGTGCTTGAGCTCGCCGGCCGCGAAGCCCTCGGCGTGGATGTACGCGAGCTCCTTGAGCTTGAGCGCGCCCTCGAGCGCGATCGGGTAGCCGACGTGCCGGCCGAGGAACAGGACCGACTGCGTGTCCGCCATCCACCGGGCGATCTCGCGCACGCGGCCCGACCGGTCCAGGACCTCCTGGATCTTGTCGGGCATCGCGCGCAGCTCCTCGAGCGTCGACGCGATCTCGTCCGGGAACTTGTTGCCGCGCAGCTGCGCGAGGAACAGGCCCAGCAGGTAGGCCGCGGTGATCTGCGACAGGAACGCCTTGGTCGAGGCGACCGCGATCTCGGGCCCCGCGTGCGTGTAGAGCACCGCGTCGGACTCGCGCGGGATGGTCGAGCCGTGCGTGTTGACGATCGCGAGGGTCGTCGCGCCCTGCTCGCGCGCGTGCCGCACGGCCATGAGCGTGTCCATCGTCTCGCCGGACTGCGAGATGGCGACCACGAGCGTGCGCTCGTCGACGACCGGGTCGCGGTAGCGGAACTCGTGCGCGAGCTCGACCTCGACGGGGATCCGGCACCAGTGCTCGATCGCGTACTTGGCGACGTGGCCGGCGTACGCCGCCGTCCCGCACGCGACGACGACGATCTTGTCGACGGCGCGCAGCACGGCCTCGTCGATCCGCAGCTCGTCGAGCACGAGGTGCCCGGCCGCGTCGGTGCGGCCCAGCAGCGTGTCCGCGACCGCGTGCGGCTGGTCGTGGATCTCCTTGTCCATGAAGGAGCCGAACCCGCCCTTCTCGGCGGCCTCGGTGTCCCAGTCGACGCGGAAGGGCGTCGCCTCGACCGGGTTCCCGTCGAGGTCGGTCACCGCGACCGAGGTCGGCGTGATCGTCACGACCTGGTCCTGCCCGAGCTCGAGCGCGTCGCGGGTCGAGCCGATGAAGGCCGCGACGTCCGAGCCGAGGAAGTTCTCGCCGTCGCCCAGCCCCACGACGAGCGGCGAGTCGTGCCGCGCACCGACGACCGTGTCCGGCGCGTCCGTGTGCACCGCCAGGAGCGTGAACGTCCCCTCGAGACGGCGCGAGACCGTGGTCAGCGCGGCGGTCAGGTCCTGCGAGCGCGCGTGCTCGCGCGCCACGAGGTGAGCGACCACCTCGGTGTCCGTCTCCGACGCGAACTCGACGCCGTCCGCGACGAGCTCGGCCTTGAGCGTGGCGAAGTTCTCGACGATGCCGTTGTGGATGACCGCGACGTCGCCCGACACGTGCGGGTGCGCGTTCGCGTCGGTCGGCCCGCCGTGCGTCGCCCAGCGCGTGTGGCCGATCGCCGCCGTCGCCGGCGGCAGCGGGTGCGCGTCCAGCTCGGCGACGAGGTTCGCGAGCTTGCCGGCCTTCTTCGCGGTGGCGAGCTGCCCGCCGGGCACCACCAGAGCGACACCGGCGGAGTCGTACCCGCGGTACTCCAGCCGCCGCAGCCCCTCGAGGACCACCTCGAGCGGGCGCCCGCTGGCCCCGGCCCCACCCACGTAACCGACGATTCCGCACATGCGCCCGATCCTAGTGGGCACCCCGGCGCACGCCCGGCCGGGTGACGCGTGACACCCGTCGCGCCCGCCGACACCGCGCCGTGCACGGCCGGGGCCCACGATGCGCGATGATCGTGGTCGTGCCGTCCCTGGTCCCCGCCACGCCCTACGTCGACCTCGACCGCGACGCCTGGACCCGGTTGTCCGCCTCGACGCCCCTGCCGCTCACCGACGCCGACGTCGACCGGCTGCGCGGGCTCGGCGACCCGATCGACCTCGCCGAGGTCGACGCGACGTACCGACCGCTGTCCCGGCTGCTCGACCTGTACATCCAGGCCACGCAGGGGCTGCACGGCGCGACCAGCACGTTCCTCCACGAGGACGTGGGCCGCACGCCGTACGTCATCGGCGTCGCGGGCTCGGTCGCGGTCGGCAAGTCCACCACCGCGCGGATCCTGCGCGAGCTCATCGCGCGCTGGCCCGCCACGCCGCGGGTCGAGCTGGTGACCACGGACGGCTTCCTGCACCCGAACGCCGAGCTCGAGCGGCGCGGTCTGCTGCAGCGCAAAGGGTTCCCCGAGTCGTACGACCGCCGCGCGCTGCTGCGCTTCGTGTCGAAGGTGAAGGCCGGGCGCCCCGAGGTCACGGTGCCCGTCTACGACCACCTCACGTACGACATCGTGCCCGGCGCCGAGGTCGTCGTGCGGCAGCCCGACGTGCTCATCGTCGAGGGGCTCAACGTGCTCCAGCCCGCGCGTCCCACGCTCGAGGGCACGTCGAACCTCGCGGTGAGCGACTTCTTCGACTTCTCGATCTACGTCGACGCCCGCACGTCGGACGTCAAGCAGTGGTACGTCGACCGCTTCCTCTCGCTGCGACGCACGGCGTTCGCGCAGCCCACGTCGTACTTCCACCGGTACGCGTCGCTGTCGGACGAGGAGGCGGTCGACCGCGCCGAGAGCATCTGGGACTCGATCAACGCGCCCAACCTCGAGCAGAACATCCTGCCGACGCGCAGCCGGGCCACGCTCGTCCTCACCAAGGGGCCCGACCACACCGTGCAGCGCGTGCGGCTGCGCAAGATCTGACGCGCCCGCGCGTCAGCGGCACCTCACGGCGCCGAGGCCTGCGCCGTGACCGGCTGCGCGAGCGCCACCGGGTGCTCGGTGCGCTCCACGACCTCGAGGCTCCCGAGCACGGCGGGCACCCCGTCGGCGCCGTCGCACGCCACGTCGGCCGGCAGCAGCACGGCGGCGCCCATCGCGTCGACGAGCCACACCTGGGGGACGACGGCGTCGTCCGGGCACTCGTGCGGGGTACGCGTGCCGTCGACCTCGCCCAGGAGGTCGTCGAGGTCGCCCTCGAGGCGCGTGGCCGTCACCGACCGCCACGTGCCGGCGGAGTCGCGCAGCGGGTCGCCGCGGTCGCACACGAGCACGCTGTCGGCCACGAACCCCGCCGGGGGCAGGCCGCGCGTGGTGGCCTGCGGCGCCGCGGTCCGCAGGCTCGCGTCGAGCTCGAGGCCGAGGGCGTCGAGCACGCCCGGGTCGAGGCACCCCGCGTCGGTGCGGACCTCGGCGTCCGGGACCGCCACGCCCTCGGTCGGGGGTGCGTCGGTCGCGCAGGCCGCGGCGGCGAGCAGCACGGCGGCAGCCGTCGCCGCACCTCGCGCTGCTCGCACCTGACCACCCTCCGTCGTCCTGCCGGTCCCCGGGCACGACGGTCAGGACCCCGGCGGTGCCGGGGCCTCGCGGGAGCGGGGAGGACGACGTCGACGTCGTCCTGCGTTCGAGCGTAAGCCGCTCCGGGAGGCCGGACGCCGTCACCCGGTCGGCCGATACCGGATCGTTGTCACACGTCCCACATCGTGAGGTCATCGTGACCTCGACAAGGCGGGCGTCAGGCCGCGGACCCCTCGGACCGCGTCACGGGCTCCGCGCCGGCGCCGAGCGGTGCGGGGCACGGCGGCGCGCCCAGCGGCGTCACGGGTGCGCTCGGCGGCAGCGGGTCGTCGAGCCGCAGCCACCGACGCAGCGCCCAGTCGACGGCGAGCCCGACGGCGAACCCGCCCGCCACGCCGACCGCCACGCCCACGAGCGGCGAGTGCCCGAGCACCGCTCCCGTGCCGATCCCGATGAGCGTCGAGTACACCGCCCACGTGACGGCCGCGATACCGGTGAGCAGCACGAAGCGCCGGCGACGCAGGCCCAGCGCCCCCGCCGTCATGTTGACGGCGACCCGCCCCACGGGGATGTACCGCGCGGCGATGATGAACGACGCCGCACGGGTCCGCAGCGCGCGCTCCGCCCAGTCCAGGACGGCCTGGCCGCGGCGCCCGCGGAACAGCCGCAGCCGCCGGACGTGCACCGCGGCGCCGATCTGGTACGCGACCTGGTCCCCGACGAACGCACCGAGCGCGGCCACCGCGACGACGACCCACAGCGTGGGCGACCCCGTCGACACCGACAGGGACGCGAGCGCGATGACCACCGACTCGCTCGGGATCGGCGGGAAGAACCCGTCGACCACCGAGAACGCGAACAGCACGACGAAGATCCACGGCGAGGCCGCCAGCTCCAGCGCCCACTCCAGCACGTGATCTCCCCTCGCCCGCCCACCCCCCGGTGGGGCGACGTCACCACGCTAGGCCGGGGCCGGGGCCGGGCACATCGGGATAGCCCCCGAATCAGCCCTGAGCGACCCCGATCTCCTCCCCCGGGACTCACCCCCGCCCCCCGCGTCTCCGTCGCAGGGCGGAGGCGCGACGCCCTGCGCGGTGACCGGAGCGGCGCCCCGCGCGGTCACCGCTGCGGCGCGGCGTCCTGCGGGGTCCCGTCCGGCAACCCGAACCCGAGGGCGCGCGCGGCGGCGCGCGGCACGGGCTCCGCTCCCCAGTGTGCACCCCAGGCGTCCGTCGCGGACAGCGAGCGCGGATCCGCGCGGTCGAGGTACAGCGTGCCGTGCAGGTGGTCGGTCTCGTGCTGCACGATGCGCGCGGGCCACCCCGTGAGCACCTCGTCGAGCGTGCGCCCCGTCTCGTCGGCGGCCGTGAGACGGACGCGACGGGGGCGAGCGACGACCGCCTGGTACCCCTCGACGCTGAGGCAGCCCTCGTAGAACGCCACGACCTCGTCGCCCTCGGACGCGTACCGCGGGTTCACCAGCACGCGGTACGCGACCGCGGGACGCTCGCGCACGCGCGCGACATCCTCGTCGCCGGGACCCGGGTCCTCGACCACCGCGACCGCGAGGGGCAGCCCGATCTGCGGGGCGGCCAGCCCGACACCGGGCGCCGCACGCATCGTGCGGCGCATGACGCCGAGGAGCTCGTGCAGCTCGGCGTCGTCGACCTGACCGTCGAACGGCACGGCCACCGACCGCAGGACGGGGTGCCCCGCCTGCACGATCGGCGCCACGGCGTCCGGCCCGGCCGCGCGCACGGCGTCGAGCAGCCGCACCACGTGGTCCCGCACCCAGCGGTCGACCTCGCGCACCGCGTCCCCTCCGCTCGTCACGGCCCTACAGCGAGAGCCGCTCGCGCACGACCGCGGCGAGGTCGTGCGCCGTCTCGTCGGCCTCCTCCTGCGTCGCCGCCTCGACCATCACGCGGACGAGCGGCTCGGTGCCCGACGCGCGCAGCAGCACGCGACCCGTGTCGCCGAGCGACTTCTCGGCGGCGGACACCGCCTCGACGAGCACGACGTCGTCCGTGCGCGTGCGGTCGACGCCCGGCACGTTGACCAGCGTCTGCGGCAGCCGCTGGACGACCGACGCGAGGTCGGCCAGCGTCCGGCCGGTCTCGACGACGCGGGCCGCGAGCTGCAGCGCCGTGAGCAGGCCGTCGCCCGTCGTCGCGTGGGCCGCGAGGATGATGTGCCCGGACTGCTCGCCGCCGAGCCCGAAGCCGCCCGCGCGCATCGCCTCGAGGACGTACCGGTCCCCGACCCCGGTGACGACGGTCGCGATGCCGGCGTCGCGCATGGCCAGGCGCAGCCCGAGGTTGCTCATCACGGTCGTGACCAGCGTGTCGTGCGGCAGGGCGCCCCGGTCGCGGAGCGCGATCGCGAGGATCCCCATGATCTGGTCGCCGTCGACCAGCACGCCGTCCGCGTCGACCGCCAGGCAGCGGTCCGCGTCGCCGTCGAACGCGACCCCGAGGTCGGCGTGCGCCGCCACGACCGCTGCCTGCAGCTGCTCGGGGTGCGTCGACCCGCAGGCCTCGTTGATGTTGCGCCCGTCGGGCGAGGCGTTGATGACGACGACGTCGGCGCCGGCCTCGCGCAGCGCCGCCGGGCCGACCTCGGACGCCGCGCCGTTGGCGCAGTCGACGACGATGCGCAGGCCCTCGAGCCGCACGCCGATCGTCGCGACGAGGTGGTCGACGTACTGCTGGCCGGCGAGGCTCTGGTCGGTGCGGATGCGGCCGACCGCGGCGCCGAGCGGCCGCTCCCACGCCTCGCCGATCCGGGCCTCGATGGCGGCCTCGACCTCGTCGTCGAGCTTGTGTCCGCCGCTCGCGAGGAACTTGATCCCGTTGTCGGGCATCGGGTTGTGCGAGGCCGACAGCACGACGCCCAGGTCGACGCCGCGCGCGGCCGTCAGGTAGGCGATCGCGGGGGTCGGCAGCACGCCGACGTTGTCGACGTCGACGCCGGCGGACGCGAGGCCCGCGGCGACGGCGGCGGACAGGAACTCGCCCGACGCGCGCGGGTCGCGGCCGATCACGGCGCGCGGACGGTGCCCCTCGAACGCGCCCTGCGACCCGAGCACGTGCGCCGCGGCGACGGACACGTCGAGCGCCACCTCCGCCGTGACGTCGCGGTTCGCGAGCCCTCGCACGCCGTCCGTGCCGAACAACCGACCCATCACCCGACTCCTTCGCCCGACCCGCCCGGCCCTGCCGCGCGGCGTCGTGTCGTTCCTCCTGCGTCGCGGCCGGTGGCGGCGGCGACCTGCCCTGACATGCCGATGGCCCCGGCGGTCTGTCGACCAGCCGGGGCCATCGGGCCGAGGCGCTGGATCAGCGCTTCGAGTACTGCGGCGCCTTGCGGGCCTTCTTGAGACCCGCCTTCTTGCGCTCGACCACACGCGCGTCACGCGTGAGGAAGCCGGCCTTCTTGAGGGCCGGGCGGTTGTTCTCGGCGTCGATCGCGTTGAGCGCACGGGCGATGCCCAGGCGCAGCGCGCCGGCCTGGCCGGAGACGCCGCCGCCGGTGATGCGCGCGATGACGTCGAAGCGACCCTCGACGTCCACGGTCTTCAGCGGCGAGTTGACGAGCTGCTGGTGCACCTTGTTCGGGAAGTAGTCCTCGAGGGTGCGGCCGTTGATCTTCCACTGGCCGGTGCCGGGCACCAGGCGGACGCGGGCGACGGCCTCCTTGCGGCGGCCGAGCGCCTGGCCCGGTGCCGTCAGGGACTGGCCACGGCCGACGGGGGCAGCGGTCTCGGAGGTGTAGCTGGTGGGCGTGTCGTCGCCCTCGTACTCGGTCTCGACGGTGGTCTGAGCCACGGGATCCTCGCGTTCTGGTTTCTCTGCCGCAGCAGCCGGAGGCTTACTGCGCCACCTGGGTCAGCTCGAACGTCTTCGGCTGCTGGGCCGCGTGCGGGTGCTCGGGGCCGGCGTAGACCTTGAGCTTGCTCAGCTGCTGACGACCGAGGGTCGTGTGGGGCAGCATGCCGCGGACGGCCTTCTCGATCGCACGCTCGGGGTGCTTCTCGAGCAGGTCGACGTAGCGGGTCGCCCGCAGACCGCCCGGGTAGCCCGAGTGGCGGTAGGCGAGCTTGGTCTCACGCTTGTTGCCGGTGAGCGCGATCTTCTCCGCGTTGATGACGATGACGAAGTCGCCGCCGTCGACGTGGGGGGCGAAGGTCGCCTTGTGCTTGCCGCGCAGGAGCGTGGCCACGTGGCTGGCCAGACGGCCGAGCACGACGTCGGTCGCGTCGATGACGTACCAGTTCCGCTCGACGTCGCCGGGCTTCGGGGTGTACGTGCGCACGGTGTGCCTCTGTCTCGTGATGCGTGTCGTTGGCAGGCCGCACGGGGGCGACCGGCCGAGGATGGCTGCCGGAGCATCCCGCCCGGCGAGTGGGATCGCACCAGGACGGCCATCGGCACCCGGTGGTGAGAAGCCACCGGTGCGCGACAGGGGACGCACAACGACACAACAGACTACCGGCACGCCCCACCGACGGCAAAACCCGTGAGCAACGCCTCACCGCGGACCGAGACCGGCCTGCGCGGTCCGGGTCAGCGCACGCGCTCCACGCGGCCGGCGTCCCACACCGGCTCGGGCGTCTCCACGACCGTGCCGTCCGCCGAGAACACGAGGAACCGGTCGAACGTGCGCGTGAACCAGCGGTCGTGCGTGACCGCCAGGACGGTGCCGTCGAACGCCGCGAGGCCCGCCTCGAGCGCCTCGGCCGAGTGCAGGTCGAGGTTGTCGGTCGGCTCGTCGAGCAGCAGCAGCGTCGCGCCCCCGAGCTCGAGCAGCAGGATCTGCAGGCGCGCCTGCTGCCCGCCCGAGAGCGTCTCGTAGGGCTGCTCGGCGGCGTCCACGAGCTCGTACCGGTCGAGCGCCCGGCTCGCGGCCTCCCGGCCGAGACCCGCACGGTGCCCGTCGCCGCGGTGCAGGATCTCCAGCAGCGTGCGTCCCACGAGCTCGGGGTGGGCGTGGTTCTGCGCGAACCACCCCGGGCGGACGCGCGCGCCCAGCACGACCGAGCCCGTGTGCGCCACCGGGGCGACCGGGACGTCGCCGGCCAGCGCGTGCTCGGGGTCGGAACCACCCGCCGCCAGCAGCCGCAGGAAGTGGGACTTGCCCGAGCCGTTCGACCCGAGCACGGCGACGCGCTCGCCGTACCAGACCTCGAGGTCGAACGGCCGCATGAGCCCCGTCAGCTCGAGCCCCGTCGCCACCACCGCGCGCTTGGCGGTGCGCCCGCCGGTCAGCCGCACGCGCACGTGCTGCTCGCGCGCGACCACCTCGGGCGGCCCCGCCTCCTCGAACTTCCGCAGCCGGGTCTGCGCGGCCTGGTACCGCGACGCGAGCCCGTCGTTGAACGCGGCCTTCGTCTTGAGCGTGAGCACGAGCTCCTTGAGCTTCGCGTGCTCCTCCTCCCAGCGGCGCAGCAGCTCCTCGAGCCGCGCCTGCCGGTCGGCGCGCGCCTGCGCGTACGACGCGAACCCGCCGCCGTGCACCCACACGCGCGCCCCGACGGCCGTCGGCTCGAGCGTCGCGACGTGGGTCGCGACGCGGGCCAGCAGCTCGCGGTCGTGGCTCACGAACAGCACGGTCTTGCCGCACCCGACCAGACGCTCCTCGAGCCAGCGCTTGGTCGGGACGTCGAGCGCGTTGTCGGGCTCGTCGAGCAGCAGCACCTCGTCCGGCCCGCGCAGCAGCGCCTCGAGCACGAGCCGCTTCTGCTCGCCGCCCGACAGGGTGCGCACGTACCGGTGCTGCGCGCGCTCGAACGGCACCGACAGCACGGCGTCGGTCACGCGGTCCCAGCCGGCCTCGGCCTCGTAGCCGCCGACGTCCGCCCAGTCCGCGAGCGCCTGCGCGTACCGCAGCTGCGTCGGCTCGTCGTCGACCTCCATCATCGCGAGCTCGGCCGCCGTCAGCTCCGCCGCGGCCGCACGCACGGCCGGCGCGGCGAGGTCCGCGAGCAGGTCGCGCACGCTGCGGTCGTCACCGATCCGCCCGACGTCCTGACGCATGACACCCAGGCCGCCGCTGCGCTGCACCGACCCCTCGTGCGGCACCAGATCACCCGTGACGACGCGCAGCAGCGTCGACTTGCCGACGCCGTTCGGGCCCACCAGGGCCACCCGCGCGCCGTCGCCGACGCGGAACGTCACGTCCGACAGCAGGGGCCTGCCGTCCGGGAGCGTGTAACCGACACCGCCGACGTCCACATGACCCATGCGTCCAGTGTCGCCGCCTCCCCGCGCGACGAGGTACTTCTTTCCCCCGGCGGCGTCGCCGTCGCACCGGGCGCCCGCCGCTGTCCCCGGCTACCGTCGGGGCGCAAGGGGGTTCCGCACGTGTCACGACTGCTCACGATCCGCGTCCTGGTCGTCCTCACGCTCGCGCTGGGCTGGACGTACGTCGCCTGGCGCTGGACGTCGTCGCTCAACCTCGCCGCGTGGTGGATCGCGGTCCCGCTCGTGCTCGCCGAGACGTACTCGCTGATCGACGTGACGCTGTTCGGCGTCACGATGTGGCGGGCGCGCGAGCGCCCCGCGCCACCGCCGCCCGCGCCGGGCACGACCGTCGACGTGCTCATCACCACCTACGACGAGCCCGTCGACCTCGTCATGCGCACGGCGCTGGCCGCGCAGCGGATCCGGTACCCGCACAGCACGTGGGTCCTCGACGACGGTGCCCGCCCCGCGCTGCGGGACGCCGCGCTCGCCGCCGGCGTCGGCTACGTCGTGCGCTCTCCCGACTGGGAGGGGCGGCCGCGGCACGCCAAGGCCGGCAACCTCAACAACGCGCTCCTCGCGACGGACGGCGAGCTCCTGCTGGTCCTCGACGCCGACCAGGTGCCCGACCCGGCGATCCTCGACCGGACCGTGGGGTACTTCGACGACCCGCGCGTCGCGATCGTCCAGACGCCCCAGGTCTTCGACAACGTGCCGGTCGAGGACCCGCTGGGGAGCCAGGCGCCGCTCTTCTACGGCCCGATCATGCAGGGCAAGGACGGCTGGAACGCAGCGTTCTTCTGCGGCTCGAACGCCGTCCTGCGCCGGGACGCCCTCATGCAGCTGGGCCTCGTCGGGTACGTCGACGCGTCCCGGCTCGCCGTCCGCCGCGCGTTGCGCACCGCGCGCACCGTCCTGGCCCGTGCCGCCCGCGGGGCCACCGACCCGGCCGTCGCCGGCGCCCTGACGAGCGTGCGCAGCGGCGCGGCCCACGCGCTGCGACGCCTCGACGCGGGTGACCCGCTCGGCCCCGTCACCTACGAGTTCCAGCGCACGGTCGACGCCGCGTCGGGCACGCTCGTCGACGCGGACGTCGCGCGCATGCGGGCCGACCTGGCGCAGATCGCCGACCTGCGCGACGCCGACGGGACGCTCCCGCTCGACGAGTCCGTGCTCACCCGGCTCGCGGGCCGCGAGTGGTCGCCGCTCGGCGCGCTCGAGTCGGTGCGGGACCTGCTGCGCGCGGTCGACGTCGACCGTCACGACGAGGCGCAGACCGTGCAGCCCGTCGCGACCGTGTCCGTCACCGAGGACATGGCGACCGCCATGGCGCTGCACGCGCTGGGGTGGCGCACGGTCTACCACCACGAGACCCTCGCGCACGGCCTCGCCCCCGAGGACCTGCCGACGATGCTCACGCAGCGCCTGCGGTGGGCCCAGGGCACGATCCAGACGATGCTGCGGCGCAACCCGTGGCGGGTGCCGGGGCTCAGCGCGGGTCAGCGGCTCATGTACTCCGCGACGATGTGGAGCTACCTGTCGGGCTTCACCGCCGTGGTCTACCTCGTGGCGCCGGTCCTGTTCCTGTTCTTCGGGGTCATGCCGGTCACCGCGTGGAGCGTGGACTTCTTCGCGCGGTTCGTGCCGTTCCTCGTCGCGAGCCAGCTGCTCTTCCTCGTCGTGGCCCGCGGCCTCACCACGTGGCGCGGCCAGCAGTACGCCCTCGCGCTCTTCCCGGTGTGGATCCGCGCGTGCGTGACCGCCGCCGCGAACGTCTGGTGGGGCCGGCCGCTCGAGTTCGCGGTCACGCGCAAGGACGGCCGGTCGAGCGCCGTGGCGTGGCGCCGGGTGCTGCCCCAGCTCGTCGCGATGGTCGTGCTGGCCGTCGCGGTGCCCGTCGGGCTCGCCCGCGCGGCGCTGGGGCTGTCGGCGTGGAGCGGCACGCTCGTCAACGTCGCGTGGGTCGGCTACGACCTCGTCGTCCTGGGCGTGGTCGTCCAGGCGCTGCGGTACCGCGGGTACCGGGCCACGCCCACCACGGAAGGAGATCGGTGATGGACCTCGAGCTCGAGCTGCGGGACGACCGCACGGCCGTCCTGCGCCTCACGGGGCGGCTGACCATGGTCGGCGCGGGCGACGTGCGTGCTGCCGTCGACCGTGCCGTCACCACGGGCCACCCGCTCGTCGTGGTGGACCTGACGGAGGTGCCGTTCATGGACTCCTCGGGCCTCGGCGCGCTCGTCGGCGGGCTGCGCGCCACCCGGGCGGCGCAGGGCGACCTGCGGATCGCCGGGGTCGGCGAGCAGGTCCGCACGGTCCTCGAGCTCACCACCATGGACCGCGTCCTGCGCCCGTACGCGCAGGTGGACGATGCCCTCCGGGGTGAGTGAGCCGTTGCGCGTCCTCGAGACGCGCTGCGCGGCGCCCGTCGACCTCGAGCGGCTGCAGACCTCGCTCGACCCCCTGCGCACCTCGCCCGACGTGCCGCCCCGCGACCTCATGCTCTTCGAGACGGCGCTCGTCGAGGTGGCCGGCAACGTCGTGCGGGCCGGCGGCGGGCGCGCGATGTTCGAGGCCGTGGTGGTCGTCACCCTGTGGCCGGACCGGCTCGAGGCGGAGCTGCGCGACACCGGGCGCCCCGCGCCCGTGGATCTCGACAGGCCGTTGCCGGACGCGCTCGACGAGCACGGTCGCGGGCTCCCCCTGGCCCGCGCCGCCCTCGACGAGCTGCGGTACGAGCCCGGGACGCCCAACCGCTGGCTCCTCGTGCGACGGCTGCGCTGACACCGTGAGCGCCACCGGAGCCCTCCTGCCGCGCGCCGCGCGCCGCCGCACGGTGCGCGCCGCTCTCCCCGTGCCACCGGCCGACCTCGGGACCGCGCTCACGTGGGCGGCGGCCTGCGGGGCGACGGCGGTGCTCGGCCGTCTGCTGCAGGACGACGGGATCAGCCTCCTGTGGCCCGCGGCGGGCGTGGTCACGCTCTGGGCGCTCGCACGCGGACGCGGCCGCGGACGCTGGCTCGACCTCGTGCTGCTGACGCTCGTGAGCGCCGGAGCGGTCCTCGCGACCGACGGCGCGCCGGCCGGCGCCCTCGCGCTCGCGACGGGCCAGGTGGTGCAGGCGGTGGTCACCGTCGCGGCCGTCGGTCGCTCACCGGCGTGGCGCGCCGCTCGCGGCGTGCGGGCGCTGCGCGGTGCGGACGAGCTGTGGGTGCTCGTGGGCACGGCGGTGCTCGCCTCGCTGGCCGGACCCGTCGCGACGCAGCTCGTGCTCGACCTCATGGGCCAGCCCGTGCCGTGGTCGACCGTCCCCGCGCGCGCGGTGCGCAACGTCGCGAGCGTCCTGGTGATCGTGCCCGTGGGGCTCGCGCTGGCCGGGTGGCTGCGCGCCCGTGCGGCCGCGCAGGCCCGGCCGCACCGCCTGCGCGCCGGCAGGCTCGTCGAGCACGCCGCGGCGCTCGCCCTCCTGCCGGTCACCTACGTCGCGTGGTTCTCGTTCCAGCAGGTGCCGTTGGTGTTCCCGCTGCTGCTGCTGACCGTCTGGGCCGGTGCGCGCCTGCGGACGTGGTTCGTCCTGCTGCACGACACGGTCGCGGCGGTCGCGGCCGTGGCCTTCACCGTCGCCGGCGCCGGGCCGTTCGCCGACGTCGGGTCCCGGGCGCTCGAGGTCATGCTCGCGCAGCTGTACGTGGCGATCGTCTGCACCATCGGCCTGGCGCTCGCGCTCGCCCGCGACGAGCGCCTGCGGCTCGTGCGCGCCGCGGCCCGGGCGCGCGACGTGGCGCGCGCGCAGGCCGAGCTGCTCGGCACCGTCGTGGACACCATGAGCGAGGGGGTGAGCGTCGTCGCGCCCGACGGCACGATCGTGCTGCGCAACCCGCGCGCGACGGCGCTGCTCGGCGTCGACCGCAGCGCGGCGGGCGACGTCGGGACCGGCGGCGCGCACGGCCTGCTGCGGCTCGACGGCACGCCGCTGCCCGACGACGCGCTGCCCTACCGACGCGCCCTCGCGCAGGGCGCGGTCCGCGACCTGCTGCTGCGGCGCGCGGCCCGCGACCCGCGGGACGGCGTCCGCATCCTCGCGTTCAACTCCACGCCGCTGCCGGACCCCGGCCGCGGGGTCGTCACGGTCGTGCGCGACGTGACCGCCGAGCGCCGCGAGCTCGAGCACGCCGCCCAGGTGCAGGCGAGCCTGCTCCCCGACCGGACGCCGGACGTCCCGGGGTACGAGCTCGCCGCCCGCGCCGTGGCGGCAGGGATGGTCGGCGGCGACGTGTACGACTGGGGTGTCGAGGCCGGCCGGCTCGGCCTCGTGGTCGCCGACGTCATGGGCAAGGGCGTCGGGGCGGCGATCCTCGCGGCGACGACACGCGCCGCGTTCCGCAGCCGACCGCACCGCGCGGCCCTCGGTGACGCGGTGGCCGCCGCCGAGCGCACGCTCGCGCCCGACCTCGAACGCGCCGGCGCGTTCGTGACGGCGTTCGTCGCCGCGGTCGACCCGACCACGCACGAGCTCGAGTACGTCGACGCGGGGCACGGCCTGGCGTTCCTGGCGCGCGCCCGCGACGGTCGTGTCGAGCGGCTCGCCGCGACCGGCCCTCCCCTGGGCGTGCTGCCCGGCCAGCCGCGCCTCGCGCGGCGCACGTGCCTCGCACCGGGCGACGTCCTCGTCGCCGTGAGCGACGGCCTGCTCGACGCCCTGGGCGGATCCGTCGCCGACCTCGCCGCCGTCGAGGGCGCCCTGCGCGACGCCTGCGGCGCCGAGGAGGCCGTCGACGCGCTGGTCGCCCTGGTGCCCGCGGAGTGCGAGGTCGTCGACGACGTGACGGTCGTGGCGCTGCGGCGCCGGCCCGCCGACCTCTGACCGGCGCGCGCGGCCGACGCCGCCGGTCGGTGCGCGTCCTGCTGTGGCGGGCCGCGACCCGCGGTGCTTGGCTCGTGCCATGAGCGAGGACACCCCAGCCACCAGCACCGACCCCGCCCTCGGCTCGGAGGGCGACAGCGACCAGCTGCCCGGCGAGGACACGCTCGTCGAGCGCGGCGTCGACGACCCGCTCGACGAGGGCGTCACTCCCCCCGAGCGTCCCCGTCCGCAGTCGACGCGGTTCGGCGAGACCGCGTGGGAGGAGTCGCGCGGCGAGACGCTCGGCCAGCGCGTCGCGCAGGAGGAGCCCGAGGTCTGGGAGGCCGACGACGCCCCGCCCCCGCCGCACCGCGACGAGCTGCGCGCGGGACGCCTGGTCGAGGACGACGACGCGGTCGAGGCAGGCGGCACCGACGAGTTCGCGATCGACGCGGGCGTCTCGGGCGGTGCCGCGTCGGCCGAGGAGGCCGCCGTCCACCTGGTCGAGGAGGACTACGTCGGCGCCGCACCGACCGCGGACGACGACGACGTGACGAGCGACGACGAGGGCGCACGGTACTGAGGCGCACCCCACCGCCGTCCTGAGCACGCCGCGGGCGACCCGAGCGGTCAGGGCCGACCCTCGCCGAGGAGGCGGGGGCCGGCTTCCACGTCGCGGGGCCGGTCCACCCGCCCCGGGCGGTCGCGACCGCGCCGCGCGGCCCGGTCGGGCCGGCCCGGTC
>JAEYNO010000186.1 GCA_023412515.1 Actinomycetes bacterium | reverse complement strand
CTCCCACCGCGCCCGGTGCACCGCGGCCAGGGCGCGCAGGCCGACGGCGTGCGCGGCGTGCGCGGACGCGTGCCGCGCGCGCTCCACGAGCGCGTGCGCGTCCTCCTCGACGGCACGCGGGTCGGACGCGGCCCGGTCCGCGAGCGCACGGGCACGTATCAGCAGCGCGTCGCGGCGCTCCTGCTCCGTGGACCCGTCCGCGAGCGACGACGTCCGCGTCATGTCCCCCTCCCGCCCCAGGCAGCACGAGGCCCCCGAAGGAGCCCGACGATGAGCACCTCCGACGCTACCGGTCACCCTCACCACGACCCCGCGGGGTCCGCCGCGCGGTCCAAGGTCCGGCGCCAGGTGACCGAGCTGGTCCGCACGGCGCAGGACCCGGCGCTGCGCCGGCAGGCGGCGCGGTCCATCGAGCGCCGGTACCACGCCCGCACGGACCAGCGCATCGGCACCGTCACGGACGACGGCGGGCCGCACGTGCTGGCGGTCGAGGGCGAGCTGGTCGTCACGACGGCGACGTGGTCGGACCGGGGGGCGCGCGCCTACCTCGAGGCGCGCGGGCTGCGCCGCGCACGCGTCGACCTCGACGGCATCGCCGAGCGCGTCGTGCTGCTGCGCGCCGAGGACGTCTCGCTCGACGACCTCGCCGACACCGTGGCCGAGCTGCGCCTGCGCGGCTTCGCGGCGTCGCAGAACCAGGTGCTGCCGTGCGACCCCGTGATGAAGAACCTCGGCGGCCCGGCGCTCGCCGAGCCGTTGCCCCCCGTGACGGACGGGCCGGCGGACGACGCACCCCACGTCGCCGTGGTCGACACCGGGATCGACGCCCGCGTGCGCACCGACGGCTGGCTCGCGTCGGTGCCGCGCCACCGCCGGGGGCGGGACCGCAACATCGACCCGCTCGACGTCGAGCCCGACGACGGGTACCTCGACCTGTGCGCGGGTCACGGCACGTTCGTCGCGGGCGTGGTCGCACGCGTCGCACCGCACGCGCGCCTCACCGTCCACCGGGCGCTCCTGGGCGGCGGCGTGGGCAGCGAGGTCGACGTCGCGACGGCCATGGTGCGCGCGGCGCGCGCGGGCGCCGACGTCATCAACCTGTCGCTGGGGTCGAGCACGCGGTTCGACCAGCCCTCGCTCGCGGTGGAGGCGGCGCTCGAGGAGATCGAGGCGATCGAGGACGAGACCGGGCGCGAGATCCTCGTGGTCGCCGCCGCGGGCAACTCCGGCAGCACGCGACCCGTGTGGCCGGCCGCGTTCCGGCAGGTCGTCGCGGTCGCGGGGCTCACGCCGGACGGTCGGCCCGCGCCGTGGTCGAGCCACGGGTTCTGGGTCGACTGCTCGGCCGTGGCCGAGGGCATCCGCGCACCGTTCGTCGAGGGGCGCGAGTCGTACGAGTTCACCGCCGACCCCGACGACTTCCCCGCCGACGCGTTCGCGTGGTGGAGCGGGACGTCGTTCGCCGCGCCGCAGGTCGCCGGTGCCGTCGCGAACCTCATGCGGGAGCACGGCGTCGGCGCGCGGCGCGCCTACGCCCGGCTGCGCTCCACCGGACGCCCGCTGCCGGACTACGGCCGCGCGCTGCACCTGCTGGGCGGGTTGTGACGCCGCACCGGCGCGCACGGACGCGCGCGACGTATCAGGGCGGCACGCCGCCGCCTCTCACCGGTGGGAGGCGGGCCGCCCGGGTCCCCGCCACCACCGCGTGCGCCACCGAGGAGGAACCGTGCGACGTCGCCCCGCCCCGGGCCCGGCCGGGCTGCCCACCGCCGCCGCGCCACCGGCCTCCGAGCCGCGCCGCGGGGTGCGCACGCCCAGGTCGGGGCACTGACGTGCTGGGCACGTGCGTCGTGGCACGCCATGATGGCCTGCGGGACGATCCCGACGGTCGGAGGGGGCGCGCGGTGAGCAGCCGGGAGCAGCGAGGCGGTCCGTACCACGAGCGCACGACCTCGCAGCTCGTCGCCGGAGCCCTCGCGGGCGACGAGGGGTCCTGGGCCGAGATCGTGCACCGCCACACGGCGCTCGTGCTGTCCCGCGTGCGGCAGTTCCGCCTCACGCCGCAGCAGGCCGAGGACGTCGCCCAGACCGTGTGGCTGAACCTGCTCGAGCACCTGGGCGACCTGCGCGAGCCCGAGGCCCTGCCCGGGTGGATCGCGACCGCGACCCGGCACGAGTGCATCCGCGTGACCCAGCAGGCACGCCGCTCGGTGCCGGTCGACCCCGCCACCGGACGTCTCGACGCACCCGACCACGCCGACCTGGACGCCGAGCTGCTGCGCGCCGAGCGGCACGCCGCGCTGCGGGCCGCGCTCGCCGAGCTGCCCGAGCACCAGCGCGAGCTGCTGCTCCTGCTCTCGACCGACCCCGCACCGAGCTACCAGGAGGTGTCGGCGCTGCTCGGCATCCCGATCGGGTCGATCGGGCCGACGCGGCAGCGCGGCCTCGCGCGGCTGCGCCGCACCACGGCGATCCGCACCTACCTCGCGGCCCCGACGGGCGCCACCACGCGTGAAGGAGGCCACGATGCCCTGGCCCTCGGATGACCCGCCCGCACCGCCCTGGTCCCCCGAGACCTGGCAGGACGACGACGCGCTGGCGGCCGACCTCGCCGCCGCGGTGGCCGACGACGACGTGCGCCGACGCGTCGAGCGCGTCGCGTCGTCCGCGTTCCGCGCGCACCGCGGCATGCTCGCGCTCCGCGACGAGCTCGCCGTGGACCTGCTCCTGCTCGAGCTCGTCCACGACTCGTCCACGGCCGCCGGGCCCGTCGCCGTGCGGGACCGCAGCGGGCAGCCGTCGCGGACCCTCGTGTTCGAGGGGGACGGCGTCGGCGTCGAGGTCGAGGTGGGCGACGCGGGCGTCGAGGGCCAGCTGATCCCGGCACGACGGGGCCGCGTCGTGCTGCGGTCGCCGGACCGCGACGTCGCCGAGGTCACGACCGACGAGGTCGGGTACTTCCGGCTCGGGGTCACGCCCGAGGGGCCCGTCCGGCTCGTCTGCGAGACGGCCGAGGGGACGTGCGTGACGCCGTGGCTGCCGTGGTGACGCGCCGCTGAGCACGTCCGCGCGCCGGGCGCGGTCCGCAGGGGGGACCACGCCGGGCACGCGGCGGGCGCGCACCGCGGCGCCCCGCCCGGACGCACGGCGGCCCGGCACCCTCGAAGGGGGCCGGGCCGTCGCGCGTGGTGGACGTGCCGTCAGGCAGCGTCCTCCTCGGTGAGGTTGCGCGTCTTGCTCTGGTCCAGCGGGATGCCGGGGCCGTTGGTCGTCGAGAGCGTCGCCTTGGTGATGTAGCGACCCTTCGACGCGGCGGGCTTGAGACGCAGGATCTCCTCGAGCGCGGCGGCGTAGTTCTCCACGAGCTGGACGTCGGAGAACGACGTCTTGCCGATGATGAAGTGGAGGTTCGCGTGCCGGTCGACGCGGAACTCGATCTTGCCGCCCTTGATGTCGGACACGGCCTTGGCCACGTCCATCGTCACGGTGCCGGTCTTCGGGTTCGGCATGAGACCACGCGGGCCGAGGACCTTGCCGAGGCGGCCGACCTTGCCCATGAGGTCCGGCGTCGCGACGGCGGCGTCGAAGTCGGTCCAGCCGTCGGCGACCTTGGCGATGAGCTCGTCGCCGCCGACCTCGTCGGCGCCCGCGGCGCGGGCCTGCTCGGCGCGCTCGCCGTTGGCGAAGACGATGACGCGGGCGGTCTTGCCGGTGCCGTGGGGCAGGTTGACCGTGCCGCGGACCATCTGGTCGGCCTTGCGGGGGTCGACGCCGAGGCGGAACGCGACCTCGACGGTCGCGTCGTACTTGGTGGTCGACGTCTGCTGCGCGAGGCGCACGGCCTCGAGCGGCGCGTAGACGCGGCCGGCCTCGATCTTCTCGACGGCGGCGCGGTACGCCTTGCTGTGCTTGGGCATCTGCCTGTCTCCTTCTCAGCAGTCGTGGTCGAACGGGCCGCACGCGGGCCCTGCCACAGGGGTGGTGCGGGGCGGCGCCCGGCGGGCGCCGCCCTCGGGGGTCTCAGTCCTGGACCGTGATCCCCATGGAACGCGCGGTGCCGGCGATGATCTTCTCGGCGGCGGCCAGGTCGTTCGCGTTGAGGTCCTCGAGCTTGGTGGACGCGATCTCGCGCACCTGCTCGCGGGTGAGGCTCGCGACCTTGGTGGTGTGCGGCGTGGGCGAGCCCTTGGCGACGCCCGCCGCCTTCTTGATGAGCTCGGCGGCCGGCGGCGTCTTCGTGATGAAGGTGAACGAGCGGTCCTCGTACACCGTGATCTCGACGGGGATGACGTTGCCGCGCTGCGACTCGGTCGCCGCGTTGTACGCCTTGCAGAACTCCATGATGTTCACGCCGTGCTGACC